>NZ_JBIUHC010000029.1:0-76173 GCF_044627735.1 Cupriavidus sp. CuC1
CGGGCGTCGCCCAATTCCGCAGCGCCAAACTCGTTGCTAGCCCAATCGTCGAGGTCATCGGTCTCAGTCACAGCTATCCGTCATGGTCAAAGAGGTCGACTGAAGTTAACACCGTCAGATTGTGTTTACAAGTAGCACTGCCTTATCGAGGACGCCGATTTGTGGGCAAACCTAAGCTCTGAGGGGAGAGGGAGAGACAGCCGTCGTCATGGCGCGCGGCTTTGGCCTGTTCGGCGGCTTTGCCTAATGCTTCAGGTTTGTCGGCAGGCTGAAAGCCGCCCGAAGGCGGCTTTCTTCGTTGTCACAACATCAAGCCGTCCCGTCGATCCGCACCGACAAGCCCGTGGCCGTGTAGATGGCCGTGGTCTTGTACCCCGGCACCGAGATGGTGGTGAACTGGCCCTTCAGGCTGGCGCTGGAAAGCAGGCTGATGGTGTCCCCCATCGCGGGCCGGAAGCCGCTGCGGAAGTTCACCGTCAGCGTGCCGCCCGCCACCGTGGCGATGCCGCTGACCGCGAGACGGCCGGCGCCGCCGCTGCCCAGGTCCAGTTGCAGCGTGGTATTGGCCAGCTGCGTGTAGGCGCCGGCGATCACCAACTGCGCGTCGGCGCTGGAAGCCAGCGTGCCGCCGCCGAGATAGAGGTCGCCCTTGCCGAATGCGGAGGCCGAGAGGGCCTGCAGCGTGCCGGCGGCGACCTGCGTGCCGCCGGTGTAGCTGTTCTGGCCGCCCAGGCGCAGCGTGCCGCTGCCCTGCTTGTTCAGCTTGCCGGCGCCGCCGATGTCGTTGCGCCAGGTGTCGAGCGCATTGAAGCCGCCCTGGGAGGCATCCATGTTGACCACCACGTCGCCGTTGAAGGCGCCGTAGCCGTCCGCCGCGGCGAACAGGTTGAGGCGGCCCCAGCCTTCGGCGTCGTCCATCACCGGATAGCCCGACGGCATCGCCGTGGTCTTCAGCACCACGCGGCGCTGGTTGGCATCCAGGTAAGGCAGGCGCGTTTCCAGCAGCACCTCGGCGCCCTTGGGCACCACCGCCGGCTTGGTGGTGTCGGCGATCTGCGCGAAGCCGAAGGTCATGCGCCGGTTGTAGTTGGCCTTGTTGGTGGCGTAGTCCGCGAAGCGGTCGGTGGCCGTGGTGCCGGAGTGCGCGAAGTCGTTGAAGGCCAGCTTGGTGTCGGTCTTGGCCGCGGCCATCAGCGTGCCGTGGGCCTGGTCATAAGCGGCGGCCTTGCGCGCGGCGTTGGCGCCGGTGGCGATGCTGGCGGCAGCGGTGGCCTGGCCCAGCATGCGGCCGCTGACCACGTCCAGCGGCGAGTGCATGCCGGCGACGATGCGGTTCTCGCCCAGTTCCAGGCCGCGCGTGACCATTTCCTGGAAGCGCTCGGGCACGGCATAGGCCATGGCGATGGCGTCGCGCACGGCTTCGGCGGTGTGGCCGCTGGTGAAGCCGCCATCGGTGGCGGGCGTGCCGCTCTTGGCCGGCTCCAGCGCGGGGACCACCTTGACGCTGCTGCTCCAGCGCCACGGGCGCGCGTACTTGTAGAAGCGCTTGGCCGGCTCGGTGGAGCCGTTCTCGCCGATGTTGCTGACAAAATCCACCACGGTGCCGAAGCTGGCGTTGGTGCTGCCGCCCACGCCGACGTTGTTGCCGCCGTCGTTGTACAGCACGGTGGTGGCGTCGCTGGCGATGCTGGTGATGGTGGTGGTTTGTTGCGCAGCGGCTTGCCAGGTGGCCGTCAGGGGGCCCAGGCCGTCGCTGACGCTGTAGCCCTTGTTGCGGCGGTCGTCCAGGTAGGCGGCCAGTTCCTGCGCGGCGGTGCGCTGCGCGGTCACGTTGGCCACGTACTGGATGTTGGCGCCGAGCACGCTGGCGTTGGGGATGGTGCCGTCGGTACTGTCGCGGGGGATGCCGGTCCAACTGGACGCGACCACGGCGGGGAAGCTGCCGTTGGCGGCCGCGGTGACGCCGGCATCGACGATCAGCGTGGTGGGCTTCCACAGGTCCAGGAAGCCGCTCAGCACGCGCACCCCGGCGTTGGTTTCCTTGGTGGCGTAGCGCGCGTCGCCGCGCTGGTTGGTGTAGGCGTAGTCCACGAAGGGCAGCACGGCGGCCTGGTCGGCTACCGGTGCGGAGTCGGCGAAGCCCAGGTCCTTGGGCGCGGCGGGGATCGACAGCGGCTGCGCGAGCGCGGAGGTGGTGGCATCGTCGCCACCGCCGCAGGCGGTCAGCAACATGGCGCCGATCAGCGCGGCGGTCAGGGCACGGAGGGAGCTTGGAGGAAACATGAGGCGCTGGCGCTAGGGCCGGTGGCATTGGGATCGGCGGAATGCTACGCAGCCATTGTGTACTCCTTATGACTATTAATGCACTTCTGCGGTGCGCTTCGGAGCGGGAGCCACTTCGTCTCAGCCGACGGTCGATCGCCGCCCGTATGACGCTCGAAAAGGGACAACTGCTCGGTGGGCATCGCGATGGGAACGCGAGTGCAGGTCCCTCCCAACTTACCCGGTGGGCCACGATGTCAAGGCACCGTATGCCATTCGCATAGGTTGCAGCGCACGAGACCCTTGTCGCGCGGGTGCTATCCTTCCCGCCGACACGCATCAAGACAGAAGGCATGCGAAAAAGCTGGCAACGATGGCGTCTTCCTGTTCGACCGCGGAAGAGGGTGTCGGCTGATATGACGCGGGCCCATTGACTCCGTGGCCTGGCAATCGAGAGGGAAGTCAGCACGTCAACTGTTTTGGCCCGTCGACCAAGCCGTTTATCCGAGACCACGCGGGCATGGTGCGCATTGCCAATGCCCGCCAACAATGAGCCATGGCCCAAATGCCGCCGTACCTCGATTACCCCGCCCTGATGGCGCTTGCCGCTCACTCAGAGAGCGTCGCGCAGGCGTGCTCGTGCTGCAAGACGCTTTCGTCCGCTTGGGAAAGCCAGCCCGTCTCCTATCCGGAGGAACAACTCCGCGAAGCCGGCACGCTGCGGGCAGCTGACGATGAATCAGACGACGAACCGACGTTTGGCGAATACCATCCGGACCGCACGCAGTTCTGGTCTCCGGCTGCGCCGATCGCCCCGCGGTATTTTCCATATAACCGGTGCGACGTCTGGGAATGTACCGTTTGCGGCCGCCACTTCTTGCGCTACGTCGAGGGCGGCGGCTATTTCGTTGACCGACGGATTCGCCAGCTTAGGGCTTCGCTGGTGGTCGATGCCGCGCTCTGAAGCGCCCAACGAAATCGGCAGTCCCGCCACCAATAGCGGAAACGGCACGGCACGCGCCTTCTTCGTCTGCTTCTTTTTGCCCCGGCGCTTGCGCGGGGCGGCAAGCTGCATCCGTCACATCGATACCGAGGATGCCTTGCAATCCTCCTGGTGACGCGCGCCAGGCTTAAAAGCACACTGTTGGCCGCAGGGTTCCAGTTCGTCACATGTCTGCCTATTCTTAGTGGTGAGAGTGCATCGTCGTGTCCAACGCAAAGCGGACCAGGCTTGCTACTCATTACCCCATGACAGACCATTCCCCCTCAGCGCCGGACCGGGCAACGCGCCGCCGGCTTGCCATCCGCCTCTCGGCTGCCGCCGCGGTGCTTGCATTCATCGTCTGCGCAGCTTGGTATGCGACCCGGGCCGAGCCGGTGGCGGTGCAGACAGCCAGGGTCGACACGGGGCGGGTCGAGGCCACTGTCGCCAATACCCGGGCCGGTTCGGTGTCCGCCTGCCGGCGGGCAAAGCTGGCGCCGCCGGCGGCAGGGCGCATCGAGGTGCTGAAAATCCGCAAGGGCGATCGCGTGAAGACTGGCCAGGTCCTGCTGGAACTCTGGAACGAGGACCTGCTCGCGCGCGATCGCCTTGCCCAGGAGCAGTTGCTGACGGCCACGGCGCATGTGCGCGAAGTGTGCGAACTGGCCAAGGTGGCGGCCAGCGACGCCAGGCGCTCGCGCGGGCTGGTGGCCAGGGGCTTTATATCCTCCCAGGCCTTGGAGCGGGCCGATGCCGACGCCAGTTCCAGGAGCGCGGCGTGCGAATCCTCCAAGGCCCAGGTGAAAGAGGCTGGTGCGCGGATCGCGGGGTCCCGCGCCGATATCGCGCGCACGGTCCTCAAGGCGCCTTTCGACGGCGTGGTCGCCGAAGTGAATGGCGAAATAGGCGAGTACCTGACGCCGTCGCCGCCCGGCATCCCGACACTGCCGGCGGTGGACCTGATCGACGACTCCTGCCTCTACGTGTCGGCCCCGATCGACGAGATCGACGCGGCGCGCCTGCGGGTGCGCATGCCGGCACGCGTCACCCTGGACGCCTATCGGGGCAAGCACTTTGTGGGCAAGGTGCGGCGCGTCGCGCCCTATGTGCTGGCCCAGGAGAAGCAGGCCCGCACCGTCGAGGTCGAGGTGCAACTCGACAACCCGGACCCGGCGCACTACCTGCTGGTCGGCTACAGCGCGGACGTGGAGATCGTGACCGACGCGCACGACCCGGTCTTGCGCGTTCCCACCACGGCCCTGAGATCCGGCAATGCGGTACTGGTGCTGACCGCCGGGGGCAAGCTGGAAACGCGCAAGCTCGATACCGGGCTATCCAACTGGGAGTTCACCGAGGTAAAAGCGGGCCTGGAGCGCGGCGCGCGGGTGGTCACCTCGCTGGACCGCAGCGGTGTCCGCGCTGGCGCCGCCGCTGTCGAAGAACAGCCGGCCCCCGCGGGAGGCACGGCGAAATGATCCGGCTCCAGGGCATCAAGCGCGCTTTTGCGCTCGGCGGCGAGACGGTGCATGCGCTGCGCGGCATCGACCTCGCGGTGGCGCAGGGGGAATATCTCTCGATCATGGGCCCATCGGGCTCGGGCAAGTCCACGCTGCTCAATATCCTGGGCCTGCTCGATCGTGCCGATGCCGGCACCTATGCGCTTGACGGCCGCGACGTGACCGCCTTGCCGGACGACGAACTGGCCCGGCTGCGACGCCAGAAGATGGGTTTCGTGTTCCAGTTCTTCCACCTGGTGCCGCGGCTGTCCGCCGCGGGCAACATCGAGCTGCCGATGGTGCTGGCGGGCATGGATCCGGCCGAGCGCCACCGCCGCCTGGCTGCGCTGCTTGGCGAATACGGCCTGCAGGACCGCGCCGGGCACCGGCCGGACCAGCTCTCGGGCGGTCAGTGCCAGCGGGTTGCCATTGCCCGCGCCATGGCCATGCATCCGCCGGTGATCCTCGCCGACGAGCCAACGGGCAACCTGGACCGGCAGACGGGCCAGGATGTCCTTGCGGTGCTGGAACGCTTGCACGCGCAGGGGGGAACGCTGATCCTGATCACGCATGACCCGGAGCTCGGTGCCCGCGCGGCACGCCAGCTGCGCATGGTGGATGGCGCCATCGTCAGCGACCAGCCCCAATGCCCGCCCCGAACCCAGCCCCGAACCCAGCCCCGATAGGTCCGCCAACATGCGCATCGCCGACGTGTTCGATTTCACCTGGCAGGTACTGCGCGGCAACCGCGCACGCAGCCTGTTGATGCTGCTGGCGATGAGCATCGGCGTGGCCGCCGTGGTGACGGTGAGCGCGCTCGGCGAGGGGGCCAGGCTGTATGTGGTCAACCAGTTCGGCGCGCTGGGCACCAACCTGGTCATCGTCTTGCCCGGACGCAGCGAAACGGCGGGCGCGGCACCCGGGATCGTGCTGGGCGCGACCACGCGCGACGTGACGCTGGACGATGCGCTTGCGCTCAAGCGCAGTCCTGCCGTGCTGCGCATCGCGCCGCTGATCGTCGGCGACGGTGACTTGCGCGTGGGCGCGCGCCGGCGCGAAGCGCCGGTGCTGGGTTCCACCGCGGAGTTGCTGGCGGTGCGGCATATGGCCCTGGCCCAGGGCAGCTTCCTGCCAGAAGGCGACCCCCACCATAGCCAGCCCGTCTGCGTGATCGGCACCAGGGTGGCGGCGGAGCTGTTCGGCGCGCGCCCGGCCCTGGGTGAATGGCTGCGCATCGGCGACCGGCGTTTCCGCGTGATCGGGCTGCTGGCCGGGCAGGGCGAGTCGCTGGGCTTCAATACCGATGAGATGGTGATCGTGCCGCTCTCCGCGGCCCAGGCCCTGTTCGATACCGATGCGCTGTTCCGCGTGCTGATCGAAGCCAGGAGCCGCGAGCAGATCCCGCACGCCAAGGCCGACGCCGAGGAGATCATCCGGCAGCGCCACGAAGGCAAGCGCGATATCACCGTCATCACCCAGGACGCGGTGCTCGCCACCTTCGACCGCATCCTGCGGGCGCTCACCCTGGCCGTGGGCGGCATCGCCGCCATCAGCCTGGCCGTGGCCGGCATTCTCATCATGAACGTGATGTTGATTGCCGTGACCCAGCGGCGGCAAGAGATCGGGCTGCTCAAGGCACTCGGCGCGACCGCCGGCCATATCCGGCTGCTCTTCCTCACCGAGGCGGCACTGCTGGCGCTCGGCGGTGCGGCGACGGGCCTGGCGGTGGGGCAGGCTGGCTGCAGCCTGGCTACCCGGCTCTATCCGGCGATCCCGTTCACCGCGCCCTGGTGGGCCTTGCTGGCGGCACCAGCCACTGCGGTGGTAACGGCGGTGGTGTTCACGGTGGCGCCGGCACGGCGCGCGGCCAGCCTCGACCCCGTGCAGGCGTTGTCGCGGAGATGACCATGCGCTACGCCGACTTCATCCGCTTTACGCTCGCCTCACTGGCCGCCCACCGGCTGCGTACCTTCCTCACCGCGCTGGGCATTGCCGTCGGCATTGCCGCGGTCATCCTGCTGACTTCGATCGGCGAAGGGCTGCATCGTTTCGTGATCCAGGAGTTCACCCAGTTCGGCACCAACCTGATCGGCGTGACACCGGGGCGTACCCAGACCCACGGCGCCTCGCTCGGGTCGATCAACACGGTGCGCCCGCTGACCATCGACGATGCCATCGCCCTGGGCCATGCCCCCCACGTGCGCGTGACCAATCCCCTGGTGCAAGGCAATGCCGAGATCGATTACCTCGGCAAGAGCCGCCGCGTCACCTTGTATGGCGTCGGGCACCGCTTCACCGAGGCGCTGAGCATGCGCGTGGCCACCGGCCAGTTCCTGCCCGACGACGATCCGCGCGCCGCGCGGACCCTGGCCGTACTCGGCGCAACCGTGGCACGCGAACTCTTCGGCAGCGACAACCCTTTGGGCGCACGCATCCGTGTCGGCGGGGAACGCTACCGCGTGATTGGCGTGATGCAAGCCAAAGGCCAGATGCTGGGCTTCGACCTGGACGATACCGTCTACATACCGGCCGGCCGGGCGCTGGACCTGTTCAACCGGGAGAGCCTGGTGGAGATCGAGGTCACCTACGACCCGACTGCGCCGCTCACCGAGGTGGAAGCAGGCATCAAGCACGTATTGAGCGCGCGCCATGGCTTTGAGGACTTCACCGTCACGCCGCAGCAAAAGATGCTCGAAGTGTTCGGCGCAGTGCTCGATGCCATCACCTTCGCGGTAGCGGCGATCGGTGCCATTTCGCTGGTGGTCGGCGGCGTGGGGATTCTCACCATGATGACCATCGCGGTGGCCGAACGCACTTCGGAGATCGGCCTGCTGCGCGCCGTCGGCGCAACCCGGCGCCGCGTCATGCTGCTCTTTCTCGGCGAGGCGGCGGTGCTCGCGGCCGTCGGCGGCATGGCGGGTTTGCTGCTGGGGTGGAGCCTCTCCCTGTTGATCGAAGCCGCGTTGCCGGCTCTGCCGGTCCACACCCCATGGTCGTATGCCGTGCTCGCCGAACTGGTGGCGGTGGTGGTCGGCCTGGCTGCCGGCGTCCTCCCGGCGCGCAAGGCCGCGCAGCTGGATCCGCAGGAGGCGCTACGTTCCGAGTAGGGCACGGCCACGCTCGCCATGCCCTCGATCAGCCCCGTGCGGCGGGATGCATAGCCGCACTCACAGAGATGCCAGACCTCGCTGCGAACTGGTCATTGAATCTCATGAGGCTTGCAGCGCGCGCCAGGGCCTTTGATAAGTCGGCTTTATCGAACGCGCCCAATCAGGCCTGGATGCGAGAGGCATGGATGCGCGGGCGCCTGGCTCGCCACGGCAGTGCCTCCTCGAGCGCCGCCGCTACCTGGAGCAGCGTCGCTTCGTCGCACATCGGCGCGGCGAATTGCACGCCTAGCGGCAGTTCGCCGGACATGCCAAGCGGCAGCGAGATCGCCGGCGTGCCGGTGACGTTGAACAGCGGCGTGAAGGGGCAGTAGTCGAATACCTTGTCGCACCAGCCGCGCGCGTCCAGCGAGGTGTCGTCCTGGTCGAGCAGGCCGAGCGGGGCGGTAGGCACGCGCGTGACCGGCGTCACCAACAGGTCGTAGCGGGTAAAGAACTCGCCGACCGCGCGCGAGACCGTGTTCATGGCGGCTAGCGCCAGTTCAAGGTCGAGCGCCTTCAACGTCAGCCCGTGCTCGATGCAGGCGCGCGTGCAGGCTTCCACGCCGCTGCCGTCATAAGGCCGCCCGATCCATTGGCCGGCACCCAGCGCGCTGGCCGCAAGAAACGAAGTCCAGGCAGTCATATTGGCGCGCGCGAACGACTCGGCGCAGTACTCGGGGCTGGCGTCTTCAACCTGGTGCCCAAGCGCTTCCAGCGCTTGCGCCACGGTCTGCACCGCGGCAATGCAGTCCGCATGCGTTTCGCCGGTGCCGGGGAAGCGGGTCGAGACGGCCACGCGCAGGCGGCGCGGCGGGGTGTTGATGACGCTGGCATAGCGCTGGGCGGGGCGTTCGATATGGAACACCGCTCCGGTGTCCGCGCCTTCCACCGCATCGAGAATGGCCGCGCAATCGCGCACGCTGCGCGTCAAGACGAACTCGGCGCCCAGGCCGAGCAGCGGCATGCCGTGGTCCGGCCCGGCCGGCGTGCGCCCGCGCGAAGGCTTGAGGCCGACCAGCCCGCACGCGGCGGCCGGGATACGGATGGAGCCGCCGCCGTCGTTGGCATGCGCCACCGGCACGATGCCGGCCGCCACAGCGGCCGCGGCGCCGCCACTGGAGCCGCCGGGGCTGTGGTCCGGATGCCAAGGGTTGCGGGTCGGGCCATGCAGCCGGCATTCGGTGCTGGCATTGAATCCGAACTCCGGCGTGGTGGTGCGGCCAAAGGTGGCAAAGCCGGCCCGACGGAACCGCGCCATCAGTTCCGTATCGGCCGCCGGCACGACCCGGCCAGCCGTCATTCGCGAACCATGATCGCAATGCACGCCGCGCGCATGGAGCACCAGGTCCTTGAGCAGGAAGGGCACGCCGGCAAACGGGCCGTCGGGCGAGTATTCGAGCGCCACGGGAAAGGCTTCGATCAGCGCGTTCAGTTGGGGGTTGATGCTGGCCGCGGCGGCACGCGCGGCCGCCAGCACCTCGGCGGGGGATACGCGCCGCGCGCGGATTTCCTGCGCGAGACCGGTGGCATCGTAGCCTGCATATTCAGTGATATTCATTGTGTGCTGTCCCCTGTCCGGGCGGAGTCACGATCGGCTCCGCGCCGCCAGTCGTGGCTGGCGGTACAGGCATTTGAACAGCGCAGCGGAACGGAGGAAACCGTTCAATTGCAGGACCCCGGGTCCCGGCTCCAGCCGGTTGGCAGCTAGGGGCGAAGCCGCCCGGCCAGTGCGCCTTTGTCGCCGATGCCCAGCTTGGCGTAGGCCTGCCGGAGATGGTGGCGCACCGTGGTCGGGGCGATGCCGAGCTGCCGGGCCACTACCTTGTGGGTCTGCCCGGCCGCGAACAGTCGAGCAACGGCCAGTTCGCGCGGCGTGAGCACGCTGACTGCTCCGCGCGTGCCCGCGCGTAGCAGTACCAGATCCCCCACCCTTTCTCCCGACAGCCACACGCATGCACCGGTGAAGCCCGCGCCATGCGCGTGCAGCAGGGCATGGCGCGCTTCGCCCGGCAGCGTGATCCCATTCCATTCCCGCCATTCCAGCGCCATCAGTTCACAGAACGATTCGTCGGCGTACTGCAGGAAGCCGCTGGCGTCGAACAGCGCGATCGCCGTGCCTTCGGTGGCGTTGCCCTGGCTGCGCATCTCGCGCATCCGACACAGCCGGTTCTGCTCCAGCGCCGCAGCCAGGTGAGCGATCACGCATTCCAGCACCCAAAGGTCGCGCTCGGCGTAGGCCTGCCGCCGCGGTTTGCGATACAGCGACAGGTGGGTGGTGCGATGCGCCGGCGCGGCAAAGTGCGCACCGCACAGGACATGGGCGATGCCATGCCGCCGGCACAGCGCGCGCAGCGGCAGGGCCAGCGGCTCGCGCGGCACCGATAGCGCGACCGTCCTGCCCGGCCCGCCGGCTACCAGGCCCACCAGCGGATCCTGTCCCTTCACCTGCTCCCAGTCGGCGAGAAAGTCAGGGGCTGCGTTGTGGGTATGGCTGCTGTGCAGTCGCGGCCCCAGCGGCGTGAGCGTCGAATGCCCGAGCCAGGCGCTGTCGAAATCCATATGCTCGTGCAGCAGGTCGAAGACGCGTTGTTCAAACACACCGATGCGCTCAGTGGCTGCAAGCTGGTAAAGCGACAGCAGCAGCAGGCGGCTGACACTGCCCGCCAGTTGGAATTCGCGGGCCTGCGCCGCGGTATCGCGCGCGATGTGCTGACGCATTGTCATCTCCTGGGCATTGTCAGGTTGCTGGGTCGATCGCGTGGGATGTGGTGATGAAGAAATCGAAACCACTCTATCACGGTCAAGTTTCCAGGCCGGCGGCATCGGTTGCGTGTTCGGCGAAATCCCGGCTCTTCAGACTTTCCCTAGAAGTAGTATTGCCCGCTCTCGCTCCAAAAGACTGGAACGGCATCCAATGCCTCGGGAGGAATGCCTCCTTTCTCGACATATTCTCGAAAGGCGCGCAGCGCCACCTCTCGGGACGAGTAGGGCTCAAACGCGGCATCGTTGAGGTCCAAGGCGCATTGGCCTTGCAGTATCAGCGTCTCACCACGAACACGCAACGCCCATCCGCGGCAGTCTTCAGATTCAGCGGCTATTGGCCCGCCAACGAAATCATCCGAATAGACTCGACGTCTTATCCGCGCCGGGCGCATGGACCCAGGACGACCACACAGCATGGCCGCGATGTGTTCGCGCAGGTGCCGTTGAAAGTTGGAATCGATAGCTTGCCCGGGGTTTATCGCAACCAACCACGCGTCCAGGACTTCGCAAGCTTTTTGTGCCGCGTTGTTGATCGCAGTTTCAGTATCGACCGAGCCAAGGTGGCGCGAATGACATGCTTCTCGTTGGCCTGGCGGTACGTCTTGAGGTACGAGGGTCTGTGGCAGACCAAGTGTGCGGAGTACCTTGTGCAGTTGGGGTGCTGCCACCCCGGAGTTGCCTTGCTCGATAGAAATCAGCGTCTGTACGCACACGCCGCTCTGATTCGCCAGGCCGTATAGCGTTAGTCGACGGAAATCCCTCGCTTTCCTGATCCTAGCGCCCAGTTCAGCTAGTTGTCCGGTCAGATCAGATTCACAGTTGTAGCTCACGAGGGCCTCCGGATTGGGTAAGCCAACATTGGAGAATTGAGGGGGGGAATACCAGACCTTTGATATTTCCAGGCAATGGAGGTGTCAGGTTGAAGAGAACGCTTTGCTGGAAACGTCGGTCACCCGAGATAATCTATTTCATATCTTTACATAAATAGCCGGCGACGACTGCCGCTATTATCTACCGTTGGTGCGCTAGCGCACCAACGCCCAGAAGACAAGTCCGGCACATTCATACAATAGAGAAGGCGACGAAAGACAGAGAAGTCGGTCAGTCGTGGGTGTCTCTTGCAGACTTACCCCAAGCGGTGCGATCCCTCCAACCATTCCGAGGTCATGGAGAGTCAGCCAGAGCCAGTACCAGTCAGGGTTGTGCGCACACAGCTTGCTTGCGCGAAATGCCGTGCCGTTCGACGAAATCTTGGGAGACTCGCATGCACGTAGGGGAGAGGGGATTTCGCGTGATCGTTGGACGGCTCGAAATCCGAGCCGTCCACTTTAACGTGACCGGAATCCAGTGGGTGGAAAAGTCGATCGCCCACGGTTTTGCGGTGTATAGCAAGGTCAAAAACGGCGATTTGCGGCTGGAGGGTACACACTCCGCATTCGACGACGCCTTTACATACTGCCTGCTGGCATTTTCTCCCAGAGGGCCTGCCACAGGGCACGTTATTGGGATCCTCATTGCCAACTACAACTGGAAGGCTAGCCAAAACAGAGTCCTCATTAACCTGCGAGGTACCGACTAACTGGACCAGACTATTGGCCTGGTTCTGCGCTGCACGTTTCGTGAACAGACTACCGGGTCTACCGACACGGACACCGGGCACCGCGTGGGTTCGAGGCGTCGAACTTCTCTTCATCTCGGTGACGAAAGGACTACTTCCAGGGACCAGGCATTCATGATGCCCTGCTAGCCGTGTTGGACGCCGGAGCGCTGCTCGTGCGCGCGTGATGCAAGAAGGATTTCGGAATATATTTTACTGAAGGCCTCGACGCAATATGCGCTGTACGTAACTTATTCGGCGTTCCGCCAGGACCTTGGTCCATGACAAGCGCATGAAAAATACCGCTCAAAAACCTATGTGTTAACCCTGATATAACTTGGGTTTAAGTATGCGCTACATTAAACTCTGCTGTCCTGCTACCACTCGCTTTGCCATCTCGGTGGCGTGTGCATTTATTTGCATCAGATGATTTTGTCGAGGTCATTTCAACTCGGCAAAGCCATGATTGGTTGCGCATGTGGTGAGCAGTTCGATGCAACATTTTTCGTCCGAGCCGTTGGAGTCCTTCAGGAATATCGCGAACGGCAAATTGCCACGCATCTCGTAGCATCCCTACCAATGCGCGCCCGGGCCAACGGTTGCACAAAGGCGGTCCTCCTCACAACGGAACATCCAGCTTTTTTCGCGCGCTATGGTTTTTCGCTCACCTCCGTGGATGCGATTCTGAAACAGGTGGAGTTATCCAAGACGTTTCAACGACGCTTTGGTGCGAGCACAAACTATATGTGTCGTCGCCTTGACTGAGGCGTCGTCAGCTTTCTGCCCAAGATATATTGGCTTCCCCGAGAAAGTACGCGCTCAAAAACGCAGGTGAGGGAATTGCTAAAGCGTGCGTTAGCGCTGCAGGCGTTTAAATCGCGTAATCGGTGCGAGCGGAGTCCATTGACCTTGGCAAACGCGACAACGGGTCAAGAAGGGTCATCCAGTCTGGGTGACCGAGCGGCACGCCTAAAGTTCGGACTCATGGTGCCGTTATCAAACCAATCGCGCTGTTGAGCTTCGGAGAAGGTCCGCGAGCTACGGGGCGACAGGTAGAGGATCGTTCTTGGGGGATGTGCGGATTTAATAACATCCTCGATCCTTTTCCGCACGGCGTCCTATGTTAGGCACATCCATGCACTGAGCGATTGATGTCGCTAGCGTGGGACTTCGGCGCAAACAACCTGGTGATGGTGGTCCCGACCGGGATTCGGGATGAACCCGGGATCTGAAAGAAGAGCATCTCGTGCGCTGGACCTTGAAAAACCGCGCGGCATTGGCGACGGCACTGGTGGTGTCGCTGTTCAGCGTTGCACTGGCCGCGATCGCACAGTATTACGCCTATACCAGCCTGAAAGAGCTTCTGCAAGCGCAGCAGTACACCCAGGTCAAGCTTGTCGCTGAGCAACTCAATGAGAAGTTCGAAGGACGTGCCGTCCTGCTGCGCACCCTCGCGCGACAACTGGCGCCAATGCTGGAGCGTTCGCCGGAGGAATTGAAGGCGTTTGCCAGCCAGGCCGCCTCCATACCCGAGGCATTCAACTCGGTATCGCTGATCTGGCCGGATGGCCGACTCGCCTTCAACACGGCCATGCCAACCGGCCAGCAGTTTCAGTTGGCGGACCGGGACTACGTGCAAGGCATATTGCAAGGTGCATCCACATTCTTCTCCGAGCCATTGATTGGCCGCAACAATGGCGCACCGGGCTTCGTGATTGCCGTCGCACTTCGCTCGCCAGACGGTCGGTTGCGAGCCATCGTGATTGGCAGCCTGAACTTGCTTCGCGACAACTTCTTGCTGGACGTCGTGCGCAATCGCGTGGGTGCCACCGGCATGTTTTGCCTGGTGTCGTCCGGACAGAATCCCCTCTACGTGATGCATGCCGACCGGGCGCAGTTGATGAAAATTGCTAGCGCCGTGGGCGAGTCCTGCGGCACGGAAAAAGCGTATTCCCCCTTCGAGATTCTCCAGCCGACCCAGCCAATCGTTGCAAGGTACCTGCTCAAATCCAACGGCTGGGAACTCGTGGCCACGCTTCCCGCAAAAGAAGCGTACTCGCCGCTGACCGAAGTCCGTCGCAAGGTTGTGCTAGCGGCAGGTATCGGCCTGCTCGTTGCAGTTGGCCTGATGTGGATCGTGGTCCGGCACCTGCTGGTGCCGCTGGAGCGGCTGCATCGTGCGATCCAGCGGAACCCTGCCAACCTCAATGAGCTTTTACCCAAAGCCGATACACCGCGCGATGAGGTAAGCGAGCTGACAATCACTTTTTCGCGGGTTATCAGGCAATTGGTGGAGCGCGAATCGGCGCTGCAAAAGGCGAAGGAGGAGGCGCACGCGTCAGAGAGGCGCATCCAAACCATCGCCAACCAGGTGCCGGACCTCATCTCCTACGTCGATGCGCAGGGACGCTATGTCTTCGTCAACACAGCTTACGAGCGCCGATTCGGGCTGCCGGCTGCCAGCATTGTCGGGCTTTCCATGCAAGAACTGTGGGGTGCGCCCGCCTATGCCGAGATGAAACCCTACCTGGACCGCGCTTATGCTGGGGAGAGCCTGACCTTTGATCGGGTTCCCCGTGACACTCGCGAATATCAATGCCTTGAGATCACCTATCAGCCGGCTCTGGTTGAAGGTTGTGACATCGTGCAAGGCCTGCACGTCTTCGTGAGAGATGTGACAGTGGAGCGCGCACAGGTCAACCGGCTGGAACAACTGACCCTTGCGGATCATCTGACCGGACTTCTCAATCGGAAAGGCTTTGATCGCTACCTGTCCGCGGCCATCAAGCGTGCCGACCAAAACCAGAGCTCGATGGCGCTCCTTTTGGTGGACCTGGACGGATTCAAATGCGTGAACGACAGCTACGGGCACGCGGTCGGGGACAAGCTGCTCGTTACTTTCGCCGAGCGGCTCGCCTTGATTGTCCCGCAAGCGGGCGCCACCGCACGCATCGGCGGCGACGAATTTGCCGTCGTTCTGGACAATGTCAAATCCTCGGATGAAGCGGAGCGGGTTGCACAAGCCATCATGGAATTTTCAGCCCACCCTTACATTTATCCGGGGTATCAGGTGACGGCTCGCGCAAGCGTTGGCATAGCGCTGCGCCGCCGCGACAGTGGTCGGGTTGCGGCCGGTCAGACTGCCGCAGAACTGTTCTCTCGCGCCGACGCTGCGCTATATGGGGCAAAGCACGATGGGAAAGGTAGATTCTTGGTATGCGAGGCTGAAGCGGATTGAGACTGTCTCAATGCCGCGGCACCCAAGAGGTGCACAGGCATTTCTCACAATTGTTCACCATTCCTGCTTTCATCCCATGCCAGAATCCACCGGGCGAATCGCGACTCGCTACCTTTAATAGGCGGTAGGCTATCTTTTCCACCTACACCCAATTTCTCTCCTTGCAACAGTGCTGAGTAGAGCAAGTGCATGACATTAGTGACTGAATTCCTAGGATTTCTACTCTTCGAAGCTCTGTGGTTCATTCCCTATAGCAGGGCCTTCAAAGCTGCTCGCATTAACGGTTACTACGCCTACCTCGCATTGCTCCCCATCATCGGCCCGCTGATCTGCACCTGGATCCTTGCCTATCGCTCCCTGCCTCCCAAGTCCTAGGGGGAGTTTCCGGCTTTCCAGTCTACCGGGTGGGCTCAATGTTCGAGGGAATCACTGCAAACGAAACAAGACGCTCCAAGATCAGCCGCTTCGTCGCGTTGGACGCCACCTGACAGTCGAGTCGAAGAAGTCTCGGTTGCAACCCTTGGCAATGCGTTGCCGCGCCGGATTGGCGATCAAGGTGGGCGACCGTCTGGCGGCGATTCGGTGGCGCGGCGTAGCTGCCTGGCTACATGCGATACACCACCCCGACCCAGGCGCTGCGCGGCGCGCCGGGGGCGACGAACAGCGCGCTGGCGTTGTCCTCCGGCGTGACGTGCGGGCGCAGCAGGTTGCCGGGGAACAGGTCGTTGGAGATCTGGCCATAGGTCTCGTAGCGGCGGTCGAACAGGTTGGCCACGCGTGCGTAGATCTCGAAGTGCTTGTTCACGCGGTAGGACGCACGCAGGTTCACCGTCGCGTACCCGGGCGTGCTCCAGTCCGCGTACTTGGGCGCCTTGCCGGGCTGCGGGTTGGCGCGCAGGCCGTCTTCATTGCCGTTGGCAGGGCTGCTGGACACGCCAACCAGGTCGGCGCCCAGGGTCAGGCCGGCCAGCGCCTGCCAGTCCACGCCCAGCTTGATGGTGTGTCGCGGCACGCCTGCCCTGCGCATGCCCGGCTTGACGTCGATGGTGCGCTCTCCCACCGCGAGCTGCCCGTTGGCCTGGTAGGTGGCCTGCAGATAGCTGTAGCCCAGGCGCAGCGTGAAGTCGCCCAGGCGCTGCCGCGCGGAGAGGTCGAAGCCCTGGTTGCGGGTACGGTCGAAGTTGGCGAAGTAGCCCTGCTGGGTGTTGGGCGCGCGCAGGAACAGGATGTCGTCGTGATTGTCGATGCGGTAGAACGTGCCGGACACCTCGGTGTCCTTCGACGGGCGCCAGCGCGCGCCCGCCTCGTAGGAGTGCGACACGACCTGCTTGAGGTAGGGGTCGGCCTGCAGGCCGGCGGGCAGGCGGCAGGGCTGGGCCGGATCGGCGCAACCCAGCTCCAGCACCGTCGGCACCCGGTTGTTCTGGGCGTAGCCGCCGAACACCGAGACTCCGCCGCCCAGCTTCTGGGTCAGGCCCAGCGCGGGATTGAGCCGGCGGTAGGTGAAGCTCTCCTGCGGTTGCTCGCTGCCGTCGCTGTTGCGCAGCGTATTGCTCACGGTGACGTGGTTCCACCTGGCCGAGGCGGTGAGGAAGGTGCTGGGCGTCAAGGACCAGGTATCGGACAGGTACAGGCCGACCGCGCGCGAGGTACCGCTGACGCCGGAGAACAGTTGGTTGGGCGCGTTCGGGTCGGCGACCACGCCGCGGTCGTCGGTGAAGGTGGCGAGCTGCTCGTACTGCGAGTAGGTCAGGCGGCTGCGGTCGAAGGTCAGCCCGGCGTTGAGCAGGTGGTGCTCGGTTTCCTTGGCCGCGCTGAGCGCCATGCCGATGGATTGCTGCCACATATGCGTGGTGTTGAGCACCGCCGGGTCCAGCGCGGCGCCTTCGGCCCGGGTGAAGCCGCAGCGGGACTTGCGCGGGCTGCCGTCGGCGGTGAAGCCGTCTTCGCAGTCTTCCGTGTAAGTGTCGTAGTCCGGGTTGATGTCGCCGTTGGTGGTGTCGCGACGGCTGGTGCGCACGTAGGCGAGCATCGCGGCGCTGGTCTTGTCGTCGAACCAGTGGCGGCCGTTGAGGGCTACCTGGGTGACCTGGTTGCGGGTCTTGTCCGGGTAGGTGTATGCCGCGGCGCGGTTGCTTTCATAGAGGCCGGGCAGGAGGGCATTGCCGCTCGCGCGGTAGCTCGGCACCAGGCCGTTGCCGATCAGGGTGCTGCGCCCGTGCAGCAGGGACACGTCCCAGCTGGTGGTCTCGCCCTCATGCCCGGCCTTGACGAACAGGTTGCCGAGCCGGCCTTCGGCATGATCGCGCCAGCCCTGTTCCTGGAACAGGGTGCCGGCGGCGAAGGCGTGCCAGCCGCTGCCGCTGCGGATGCCGCCCGACAGGTCGGCGCGCTTGCGGTTGCCGCTGCCATAGGACAGGTCGGCGGTGAAGCCGGGCGAACTCAGGCCGGAGCGGGTGGTCATGGCCAGCGCGCCGCCGAGCGTGTTGAGGCCGTAGGCGGGGTTGGCGCTGGAGACCAGCGAGACGCTCTCGAGCGCGGCCTCGGGAATCATGTCCCAGCTGACCACGTCGCCGAAGGGTTCGTTGACGCGGATGCCGTCCAGGTAGATGGACAGGCCTTGCGACGCGCCGGGGATCGGCGAGGCGCGAAAGCCGCGGTAGGTGAGGTCGGACTGGAAGGGGCTGCCCTGGATGTCGTTGATATTGACACCGGTGAGGTAGCGCGCCAGGTATTCGGCGAGGGTGCCGGCGCGCTTGCCGTTCAGGTCGTCGCCGCTGACCGTCTGCACCGTGTACGGCACGAGATCGCGGTCCACGCCGATGCCGGGCAGCGGCGCGGTTGCCACTACCATCACTTCAGGCAGCGTGGCATTGTCCCCGATTTGCACACCATTGTCCTGTTGTGCAACAGCGGGCAGGGCGGCCAGCAGTGCCACGGCCAGTGCGATGGCGGTGGCCGCGCGGCGGCAAAGCGCGCCACGGCGCGGCGCCAGGCGCAGGGCAGCGCCTCCCGGCACGGCCCTGCGCCTGGGCGGGGGTAGGTTGGCTGGCATCTTGCATCTCCTCGGAATGATCGGCCGGGGCACCTGCGTTGGGTGCCGGCTTGGTGGAAACAACTTGAGGGACAGGGAGCAGGTTCCGTACCTCGGGTTTCGGGAAAACCTCCCGATCCGCCAAGCGATGCCCACCGGCCACTGCAACCTTCCGGGAGGCGTCATTGCCATGACGATGTCTCGCTATCTGTTAAACCGTGCCATCTGGATCTGCGCGGCCTGCCTGTGCTGCGCGCTGGCGGTGGCGCTGTGGCTCGCGGTGCGCGCCATCGGCGACGAGCGCCGTGGCGCCGACGCGATGGCGCAACTGATTCCGCGCCTCTCGGCCTTGCAGGTGGCGGCGCCGGCCGAACGCGAGGGGCAGCTTGCAGCCCTGCGCGCCATCAATGCCTCGGCGCAAATGCGCCACTTGTGGCTGCATCTGGAGGACGCCACGGGCCAGGTGCTGGTGAGCGCGCCGCAGCCACGGGATAGCTCCGCCTGGGGCCGCCTGCTCGCCCTTGCGAGCCCAAGGGCCGATGCGGCGAGGCTGGAAGGCACCTGGGAGATCCGCGCCCGCGACGGCACCGCCTACCGCGCCGCCTTGCGCTGGAATCCTGAGAGTGAAATCCAGGAAGCCCGCGACGACATGGCGGGCAACCTCGCCGTGCTTGCGGTCTACAGCACGCTGCTGCTGCTTGGCATCCACTGGGCTCTGGGACGGGCCCTCGCCCCCCTGCAACAGATCCTGGACGCTATCCGGCGCTACGAAGACAAGGACTACAGCGTGCGCCTGCCGTCCATGCGCACACGCGAGATGGACCAGATCCGCCGTGCGCTTAACCACCTGGCTGGCGCGCCGGACGAAACCCAGGCCGAGCGCCGCGCCCTGAGCCGCAAGCTGCTGACAGCCCAGGAAAGCGAGCGCGCACGCCTGGCGCGGGAACTGCACGACGAGTTCGGCCAGGTGCTCACCGCGATGCGCGCCGACACCGCCTACCTGGTGCGCAAGAGCGCGCATGAGCCCGTGCTGCAACTCGTGGCCAACGACCTGGCCGGGCATTGCGCCAGGATCCAGCACGAGGTGCGCCACCTACTGCACCGGCTGCGGCCGCACGGCGTGCAGCCCGACGGCCGGCTGGCCTCGGTGGAACGCCTGCTGCAAGACCTGGTGCAGGCCTGGCGCGGCCAGCCGGGCCAGCAGGTGCGGGTGGACTGCGAGGTGGCGCTTGGCGGCGC
Organism: Cupriavidus sp. CuC1; assembly: GCF_044627735.1. Taxonomy (NCBI): domain Bacteria; kingdom Pseudomonadati; phylum Pseudomonadota; class Betaproteobacteria; order Burkholderiales; family Burkholderiaceae; genus Cupriavidus; species Cupriavidus sp. CuC1. The sequence continues at coordinate 19,761 of NZ_JBIUHC010000029.1, forward strand.
GGCGCCAGGTCCCGACTTGGTCCTGACGCTGTACCGGATGACGCAGGAAGCGCTGACCAACGTGATGCGCCATGCCGGCGCGCGCCGCGTGGCGATCCGCATTGCCGCCACGGCGGGCGGCGAGGTGCGCTGGAGTGTGGAGGACGACGGCAAGGGCATTGCCGACATCGCCGCGGCGCTGCAACGCAGTCATGGTCTTCAGGGCATGCAGGAGCGCGCCTGGGCGCATCTCGGCACGCTGCGCATCGAGCCGGTTGCGGCGCCGGGAACCCAGCCTGCCACGCCGGGCTGCCGCCTGAGCGCGAGCTTTCCGCTCGCGCCGCAAGCCGCTGCCCAGCCAACCCAACTGCATGGGAGCCATAGCGAATGAACACCATCGACGTTGTCATTGCCGACGATCACGCGGTAGTGCGCACCGGATACCGGCGGCTGCTCGAACTGGAGGAGGGCGTGCGCGTGGTGGCCGAGTTCGGCGATAGCGACGCCGCCTATGCCTGGCTGACACAGTATCCGGCCGACGTGCTGATCCTGGACCTGTCGATGCCAGGGCGCGGCGGCATGGAAGTGCTGCAGCGGCTGGGCGCGAGGGTGCCCGCGTTGCGGATCCTGGTGTTCAGCATGCACGACAGCGCGGCCATCGTAAGCCAGGCCATGCGGGCCGGCGCCGCCGGCTACCTGACCAAGAGCAGTGCGCCGGAAGCGCTGGTGGACGCCGTGCGCAAGGTGGCCCAGGGGCGGCAGGTGTTGTCCGACGATGTGGCGGGCATGGTCGATGCCGGCAGCCGACCACCACCGCATCTGGCCTTGTCGCCGCGCGAGTTCGACCTGTTCCGCCTGTTCGCCCGTGGCACGGCCATCGAGGAAGTGGCCGCCCAACTCTATCTCAGTACCAAGACCGTGGCGAACTACCAGACGCTGATCCGCAAGAAGATGGGCCTGGCCAACCGGGTGGAAATGCATCGTTATGCGGTGGAGCACGGCTTCGGCTGATCGCCTGTTTCAAAACGGGACAGGCCTGGCGTGAGCGCCTGCTGCGTGTTCCATGGCGGGACAGCGGCGCGCAGCGCATTGCACAAGCCGCGGCCCGGCAGCAGCGCCTGCCGGCCCATGAAGCCATGCCGGACAACGCCGTGCCCGCAATAGCGCGCATGTTGCACTGCACATGGTATCGGCTTTGCTTCTCTTGCCCGCATGCACACTTATGTCCTGCGCCACGCCATGCTCCGTCGCCTTGCTCTCGCGCTGCTGCTCTGCTTCGGCCTTGCCCATGCGCCAGCCTCAAGGGCAGGCGGCCCGGACCGCTATCCGGTGCGCCCGATCAAGCTGATCGTCCCATGGCCGGCGGGCGGCGCCACCGATATCTCGATGCGCGTGCTGGCGGAACTGGCCGGGCGTGAGCTCGGGCAGCCCATCGTGGTGGAGAACAAGCCCGGCGCCGGCGGCACGCTGGTGGGCGGCGCGCTCGCCGCCGCGCGGCCGGATGGTTACACCATCGGCCAGTTGCCGCTGACGGTCTATCGCTTTGCGCCCCAGCAGAAGACATCGTGGCAGCCTCTGCGCGACATCCAGCCGGTGCTGATGATCTCCGGCTATACCTTCGGTATCGTGGTGCCAGCCGACAGCCAGTTCCACACGCTGGATGACCTGATCGCCTGGGGCCGCGCGCATCCCGGCGCGCTGACGGTGGGCTCCACCGGCATCGGCACCACCGCCCACTTCGCCATGGAAGATGTGCTCGGGCGCAGCGGCGTGCGCTACGTGCACGTGCCTTATCGCGGCACCGCGGACCAGATGCTGGCGGTGGCCAACGGCTCGCTGATGGCGGGCGTGAATTCGACCGGCTTCGCGCCTTTCGTGGACAGCGGCAGGATGCGCCTGCTGGCGGTGTTCAGCGCACAGCGTTCTGCGCGCTGGCCGGACGTGCCCACGGTGAGCGAACTGGGCTTCGATCATGCGATCCATAACTCGCCCTATGGCATCGGCGTGCCGCGCGGCACCGACCCCCTGATCGTCAGCCGCCTGCACGATGCGTTGCGCATTGCCATGCAGCAGCCCCGGCACGTAGCCGAGCTGGCCAGGTACGACCAGGAACTGACCTACCTGAACACCGCCGGGTACGAGACCTACCTGCAACGCGCCTGGGAGGCGGAGCGGCGCTTCGCCGAGCGGGTCGGCACGGCGCAGCCGAAGGAGCACCTGTGATGGCCGCCGAATCCCCGCTGGCGCTGCACTGCGAGGCCGTGCGCAAACGCTTTGGCAGCCAGCATGCGCTGGACGGCGTCTCGCTCGACGTGCGGCGCGGCGAGTTCGTCGCGCTGCTGGGGCCCAACGGCGCGGGCAAGACCACGCTGTTCCAGATCCTCAGCGGCCTGTTCGTCGCCGACGCGGGGCGGGTCACGGTCATGGGGGTGGAGATGCAGCACCACCCGGTGCGCGCGCTGGCACGGCTCGGCATCGTGTTCCAGCAGCCGGCAATTGACCTGGACCTGTCGGTCTTGTCCAACCTGCATTTCCATGCCGGCCTGCACGGGCTGCCGCGCCGCGTTGCCGCGCCGCGCATCGCCCGGCTGCTGGGCGACTTCGGCCTGGCAGAGCGGGCCGGCGCACCAGTGCGCGAGCTCTCCGGCGGCAACCGGCGCAAGGTGGAACTGGCGCGCGCGCTGCTGCACGAGCCCGCCGTGTTGCTGATGGACGAGCCCACCGTCGGGCTCGATCCCGCATCGCGCGCGCAGATCGTTGCCGATGCGCGCCGGCTTGCCGTGCAGGCGCAGGCCGGCGTGCTGTGGGCCACGCACCTGGTGCAGGAGGTCGAGCAGGCGGACCGCGTGATTGTGCTGCATCGCGGCGCGGTGCGATTCGACGGCACGCCGGGCGCGCTGCGTGGCGCCGCCGAGTGCGACAGCCTGGAGCAGGCCTTCCTGGCCCTGACCACCTTCCCCGCGGTGCCGACCCGTGCCACCGAGCGCGTCCCCGCATGAACAAGCCGCCAACCCTGGGCTGGATCGCCTGCGCCACCTTGGCCGCCATGCTACTGCTGATTGCCGCCGGCGTGGCCGGTGCCGCCGACAGCCGCAACGCCACCGGGCAGGTCTTCGTCTCCAGCGAAAAGGACGATGCCGTGGCCGCCTACAGCGCCACCAGCAGGCAACTGATCGCCGTCTGGCGGCAATGCAAGCGCCCGCGCCACCTGCAGTTGTCGCCTGACCGGCGGCGCCTGTACGTGGCCTGCAGCGACGACAACCGTGTGGACGTGGTCGACGTGGCCAGCCGCAAGACCGTGGCCTCGCTGCCGGTCGGCGACGATCCGGAACTGTTCGACCTCAGCCCGGACGGCCGCACGCTGTACGTCTCCAACGAGGAAGACGGACTGCTGTCGGCTTATGACATCGCGTCCGGCAAGAGGGTGTTCGCGATCAACGTAGGTGAGGAGCCTGAGGGTGTGAAAGCCAGCCCGGACGGAAAGCGGGTGTACGTGGCCTCGGAAGTGGCCAACCTGGTCCATGTGATCGACGTGGCGTCGCGCAAGCTGGTCAGGAATATCCGGGTCGGCAACCGGCCGCGCCGCCTGCTGCTGGTCATGGACGGCAAGGAGTTGTGGGTGACCAATGAACTGGCCGCCAGCGTCAGCGTGATCCGCACCGATACGCTGGAAGTGGTGCGGACCATCGCCTTCGCGCCCAAGGGCTTGCGCGCCGAGGACGTGACGCCAGTCGGATTGACCGCCAGCAGCGACGGCAAGCGCGCCTATATCGGGCTGGGCCGTGCCAACCACGTGGCCGTGGTCGATGTGGCTTCGTACCGGGTGCTGGACTACGTACTGGTGGGCCGCCGCGCCTGGGGCCTGGCGCTGACGCGCGACAACGCCTTGCTCTATGTCGCCAACGGGCTGTCGGACGACGTCAGCGTGGTGGACACCGCAAGCAACAAGGCCGTAGCCACGCTCAAAGTGGGCAGGGTGCCGCATTCGGTGGCGATCGATGATTAGTTCGCTGACCAGACTGCGCTGGCTGGCCGTGTTCGCCCTGCTGGCGAGCGCCGCACGGGCTGCCGACGTACGGGTGGCCGTAGTCTCCATGGCCGCAGACGCGCGCTATGAACCCCGGCGGATGGAGCAGCGCTATCCCGGCCAGCCACAAGGCCGTCCGCTGGAGGGCGCGCGCGTGGCGGTGGCGGAATCGCGCTTTGCGCTGGAAGCCGCCGGGCAGGTCCTGCGGCTCGATGCGCAGGAGGCCAGTGGCGAAGCCGAGGTGGCGCCCCTGGTGGCCGCCCTGGCGCGTCAGGGCACGCGCTTTATCCTGCTCGACCTGCCGGCTCCGGCGGTCAGGCTCGCAGCCCGTGCCGTCAAGCCCGGCGAAGCGTTGCTGTTCAACGTTTCCGCCGACGACGACGAACTGCGCGGCGCCGGCTGCGCGCCGCATCTGCTCCATACGCTGCCTAGCCGGCGCATGCAGGCGGACGCGCTGATGCAATACCTGGCGCTGCGCAAGTGGCGCCGCGCCCTGCTGCTGAGCGGCCCGTCGCCAGCGGACGCCGAACAGCGCGCGGCGCTCACGCAGGCTGCCCGCCGCTTCGGCATTGCATGGTCGGCGCAGCGCGCGTTCAAGCTGTCGAACGATCCGCGCGAGCGGGAGCAGGGCAACCTCAACCTGCTGACCACCGGCGTGGACTATGACGTGGTGGTAGTGGCCGACGCCGACGGCGAGTTCGCGCGCAGCGTGCCCTATGCGGCCCAGTTGCCGCGCCCGGTGGTGGGCGCCAGCGGGCTGACCGCCCAGGCCTGGCATTGGGCGTGGGAGCGCAACGGCGGCCCGCAGCTCAACCGGCGTTTTATCAAGGCAGCAGGCCGTCCCATGACCGGCTACGACTGGGCCGCGTGGGTGGCGGTGAAGGCGATTGCCGAAAGTGTGGCGCGGCAGCCCAAGGCCGGCTTTGCCGGCCAGGCCGAGGCTTTGGTCTCCGAGGCGGTGGTGGTGGACGGCTTCAAGGGGCCGCCGCTCTCCTTCCGGCAATGGGACCGCCAGTTGCGCCAGCCGGTCCTGCTGGCGCATCCCGACGGGGTGATCGGCGTGGCGCCCGTGGAGGGCGTGCTGCATCCCAGGAATCATCTCGACACGCTGGGCGCAGACGCTGCCGACACCGCGTGCCGGCCCGGCAAATAAGGGAGCGAGACCCAGACCATGACTACCACCCTGATCCACGCCTGGCGCGCCTTGCGCGCGGTGGCCGGGCGCGAACTGCACAAGTTCTTCCGGCAGCCCGGGAGGCTGTTCTCGTCGTTGGTGCGGCCGCTGCTGTGGCTGCTGGTGTTCGCGGCGGGCTTCCAGAACGCGCTTGGCGTTGCCATCGTGCCGCCCTACGACACTTATGTCGAATACAAGGTCTACGTGACGCCCGGCCTGCTCGGCATGATCGCGCTGTTCAACGGCATGCAGTCCTCGCTGGCCATGGTGTACGACCGCGAGATGGGCGTGATGCGCCTGCTGCTGACTGCGCCGCTGCCCAGGGCCTGGCTGCTTGCCTGCAAACTGGCCGCCGGCACGTTGCTTTCGTTGTTGCAGATGCTGGCCTTCCTGCTTGTCGCCATGGCCTTCGACGTGACGTTCGCGCCCGCCTTTCTCCCCGGCGCGCTGGCGGTCATGGTGCTAGCCGCCCTGATGCTGGGTGCGCTGGGTTTGCTGCTATCGGTGCATGTGCGGCAACTGGAGAACTTCGCCGGTACCATGAACTTCGTGATCTTCCCGATGTTCTTCATCAGTTCGGCGCTGTATCCGCTCTGGAAGCTTGAGGAGTCCGGCGCCACGGTGGTCTACCAGCTCGCGCGCTTCAATCCCTTTGCCCACGCCGTGGAAGCGACCCGCTTCGCCTTGTACGGGCAGATCGCGCCGGTTAGCCTTGCGGTGATGGCCGGCTGTGCGGCAGTGTTCTTCGCACTGGCGCTGCTTGGCTACGATCCCCAACGTGGCATGGTGCGTCGCGCGCGCCAGGCCGGGGGGCTGACATGAGGCGTGCCGCTGCGTTGCCGATGGCGGCTGGCCTCGCATTCGCCGTGGCGGGCGCGTGGGCGTCGGATAGCCGCGACCCCTTCCAGTCGCCCCAATGGACACTGATTCACAGGGAAGTCCTGCAACTGGCCCCGGTCGTGTTCGACACCCGCGTCAAGGTGACCGGGCCGGCCTTTGCGGAGGACCCGATGCGCGTGCCGGTCGCCTTCGACGCCTCGGCGCTGGGAGAGGTGGATCGCGTCGTGGTGGCGGTGGACCGCAACCCGATCCGCACGATGCTGGAGTTCGAGCCGCTGAAGGTGCGCCCCTCGCTGTCGTTCCGTTTCAAGCTGGAGCAGGCGTCGCCTGTGCGGGTCGCAGCCCGCACGCGGGACGGCATATGGCATGTCGGCGGGGTGATGGTGGATGCCAGCGGCGGCGGCTGCACGGTGCCCGGCGCCACCCGCCGCGACGGTTCGTGGAGCACCACGCTGAACCGGGTCGAATCGCGCGTGTTTCCCGGCTTCGGCGGCAGTGGAGGCCGGGTGCGGCTGCGTGTGATGCACCCGATGGACACCGGTCTCGTGGCTGGCATCCCGGCTTTCCATATCGAGTCGCTGACCATCTCCGACGCCGCCCGGCAGCCAATGTTGCGTCTGGCGCTGCATGAGCCGGTGGCGGAGAACCCGATCTTCTCCTTTGACCTGCGCGAGGTCATGGAGCGCGGCATGATGGTATCCGGCCGGGACAACAACGGTAACCGCTTCGCTGCACAGGTGACACCATGAGACGAGCGCTGGGGATCCTGCTGTTGCTGGCGGCTCAGGCGGCGGGTGCGCAGGTTGGGGACTACCGCCTCGCGCCCCGGCAGATCGCCGCCGACGTGTGGCTGCTGGAAGGCGCCAACGCGGATTTTTCACCGGACAACGGCTGCAACATCATCAATACCGCCTTTGTCGATACCGGCGACGGCGTGGTGGTGATCAACACCGGGCCGTCGCGCTTGTACGGCGAGCAACAACGCCGTGCCATCGCCTCAGTCACGGCGGCGCCGGTGCGGCTGGTCCTCAATCTCAACCTGCATCCTGATTACTTCTTCGGCAATCAGGCCTATGCGGACGTGGGTGCCAGCGCCCTGGCCGGCACCATCGCCGGTGCGCAGCGCGAGGGTCCGGCCTATGCCGACAACCTCTACCGCATGTGCGGCGACTGGATGCGCGGCACCGAACCAGCGCCTCCGGGCCAGTCGTTGATGCCGGGCAAGCGCACCATGGGCCGGCACACCTTCGAACTGCTGCGGATGGACGGTCATACCGCTGACGACCTGGTAGTGCTGGACCGCAGCGCTGGCATCGTGTTCGCGGGTGGCGTGGCATTCCGCGAGCGGGTGCCGACCACACCGCATGCGGACCTCAAGCGCTGGCTGGCGAGCCTGGACCGGCTGCAGGCGCTGCTGCGAGAGAGCGGCGCGCGGCTGCTGATCCCCAGCCACGGGCCGGCGCTCGGCAGCGCGGATGCCATCGCGCAGACCCGCGGCTACCTGCACTGGCTGGACGCCCGCATGACCGGGGCGGCATCGCAAGGGCGCGACCTGGCGGAGGTGATCGCCATGCCCGTGCCGAACGAGTATGCCCGTTGGGGCGCCATGCCTGCCGAGTACCTGCGCAACGTGACGCATCTCTACCCGGCTTATGAGGACGCCGCGCTGACGCATTGAAGCGGGTCCGTTGAGTTGTTCAATTCCGCAACAGCGTCAACGCAGTGTCCCGCGCTGGTACGCCGCCGGGGTGAACGCAGGCCACGGCAGGGGCCAGTTGCCAGTGTTTTCCACTGGCATGGGAATTGCCAGGAGTCTGTCTGGTGTGCGTGGCGCACCGTGGAAGATCGACAACAAGACAGAGGAGCAGACAATGAGGACGTTAAGGGTGATGATGGTGGTCGCGGCGACAGCCGCGAGCCTGGCGGCACACGCCGCCGTGACCGATGCCATGATCGAGAACGACGCGAAGTCGGCGGGCGACGTGCTGTCGTGGGGGATGGGCACGCAAGGCCAGCGCTTTTCCACGCTGACCCGCATCAACACAAAGAACGTCAGCCAACTGGTGCCGGCCTGGTCGTTCTCCTTTGGCGGCGAAAAGCAGCGCGGGCAGGAATCGCAGCCGCTGATTCACGACGGCAAGATGTTCGTGACCGCCTCTTACTCCCGCATCTACGCCCTCGACCTGAAGACCGGCAGCAAGCTGTGGAAATACGAACACCGTCTGCCCGAAGGGATCATGCCCTGCTGCGACGTGGTCAACCGCGGCGCGGCCCTGTACGACAACCTGGTCATCTTCGGCACGCTCGACGCGCAACTGGTGGCGCTCGACCAGAAGACCGGCAAGGTGGTGTGGAAGGAAAAAATCGAGGACTATGCCGCAGGCTACTCCTACACCGCGGCGCCCTTGATCGTCAAAGGCATGGTGCTGACCGGCGTCTCGGGCGGCGAGTTCGGCGTAGTTGGCCGGGTCGAGGCGCGCGATGCCAGGACCGGCCAGATGGTGTGGTCCAGGCCGGTGGTGGAAGGCCATATGGGCTACAAGTACGACAAGGACGGCAACAAGACCGAGAACGGCGTGACTGGCACCCTGAACGCCAGCTGGCCCGGCGAGACCTGGAAGACCGGCGGCGGCGCCACCTGGCTCGGCGGCACTTACGATCCGCAGACTGGCCTGGTCTACTTCGGCACCGGCAATCCCGGGCCTTGGAACAGCCACATCCGCAAGGGCGACAACCTGTACTCGGCCTCGACCGTGGCGCTCGACCCGGCTACCGGCAATATCGTCTGGCACTACCAGAACACCCCCAACGATGGCTGGGACTTTGACGGCGTCAACGAGTTCGTGACCTTTGACCAGGACGGGAAGCGGCTCGGCGGCAAAGCCGATCGCAACGGCTTCTTCTACGTCAATGACGCCCGGAACGGCAAACTGGTCAACGCCTTCCCCTTCGTCAAGAAGATCACCTGGGCAAGCAGCATCGACCTGAAGACCGGACGGCCCAATATGATCGCGGAAAGCCGCCCGGGCGATCCGGCCGCCGGCAGCGATCCGAAGAAGGGCCAGTCCGTCTTCGCCGCCCCCGGCTTCCTTGGCGGCAAGAACCAGCAGCCGATGGCCTACAGCCCGCAGACCGGCCTGTTCTATGTGCCGGCCAATGAATGGGGCATGGATATCTGGAATGAACCTGTCGGGTACAAGAAGGGCGCCGCCTTCCTCGGTGCCGGCTTCACCATCCATCCGCTCAACGAGGACTACATCGGCGTGCTGCGCGCGATCAATCCCAAGACCGGCAAGATCGAGTGGGAAGTCAAGAATTACGCGCCGCTGTGGGGCGGGGTGATGACCACCGCTGGCGGCCTGGTGTTCTGGGGCACGCCGGAAGGCTACTTGAAAGCGGCCGATGCCAAGACCGGCAAGGAACTGTGGAAGTTCCAGACCGGCAGCGGCGTGGTGGCGCCCCCGGTCACCTGGGAAGACGGCGGCGAGCAGTATGTGGCGGTGGTGTCGGGCTGGGGCGGCGCCGTGCCGCTGTGGGGCGGGGAAGTTGCCAAGCGCGTGAATTTCCTGGAGCAGGGCGGCTCGGTGTGGGTGTTCAAGCTGCACAAGAGCTGAACGTTGCCGGCAGCCAAGCAGTGAAACTGCCCTGCGCGTGCCGGCATCGCACACCGATGTCGGCACACGCAGGGGTTGGTCGATCAACAGAGAATTGGGATGTGTGCATGCAGAAGGTGAAAGGACTCTTATCGTTGTCGGTCGCGGTGCTGGTGGCCCTGTGTGTGGCTCGGGCCGAAGCAGCGCCCGATATGCAGGCGCTGGCGGACCAGAGCGGTTGCTTTTCTTGTCACAGCATGAAGGCCAAGGTAGTGGGGCCGGGCTTTGCCGAGGTAGCGGACAAGTACAAGGGGGACGGGGAAGCGCCCGAGCGGCTCGCAAAGAAGATCCGTGAGGGCGGAAAAGGGGTTTGGGGGCGAATTCCCATGCCGTCGCACGAAAATATCAGTGAAGCGGATGCCAGGAAGCTGGCACAGTGGGTTCTGAGTATCAGATGAGCATTGGAAGAGACCGGTGCCTGACCTGACGGTCGGAGAAAAGCCGGATACGAAGGAAGAATTTGCAAAGACGTTTCACATCGGCCCGAACGGCTGCCCAGGCACGGCGTGAAACGTCTTTGATTTTTTGTGCTCCGCTTTTTTACTTCCGGCTTTCGCTACCAGCACGGCCCGCTTCGCTGCTTAGCCTGAGCGAATTCCCGTCGCTGCGGAAGACCATCCCGCGCGCCTGTACCTCGGCCAGCCTTCCCTGTAGCACGATCTCCATGACCCTCCCATGTTCTCCCGACCGATCGCAGACCGGATCCGTGGCGGCGGCATCGCCGGTCAGCAGGAACGCCTGGCAGCGGCACCCGCCATGGTCTTCCGCCTGCGAGTCGCAGGAACGGCAAGGCTCGGGTAGCCAGTGCGTGCCGCGAAAGCGCTGGAAGGCGTCGCTCTCGCGCCAGATCTCCCGCAGCGGCCGCGCGGTGACGTTCGGCAGGTCAAGCCCCGGCAGCATGCGGGCCGCGTGGCAGGGCAGCGCGAGGCCGTCTGGCGCGACGCCCAGGAAGGTGGTGCCCCAGCCGTTCATGCATTTCTTGGGCCGTTGCTCGAAGTAGTCAGGCACCACGAACAGGATCTGGCACCGGTTGCCGATGCGTGCCCGGTACGCATTCACGAGCGCCTCGGCTTCGCGCAGCTGCTCGTGCGTGGGCATCAGCGCCTGGCGGTTCTCCCAGGCCCAGCCGTAGTACTGGGTGTTGGCCAGTTCCAGGTATTCCGCGCCCATCTCCAGTGCCATCTCGATGATGGCGCCGACGTGGGGCAGGTTGTGCCGGTGCAGCACGCAGTTCATCACCATCGGGTAGCCGTGCGCCTTGATCAGGCGGGCCACACGCTGCTTCAGGTTGAAGGTGCGGGTGCTGGAGAGAAAGTCGTTGAGCTCGCGGCTGGAGTCCTGGAACGATAGCTGGATATGGTCAAGCCCGGCGGTGCGCAAGGCGGCCAGCCGGGCATCCGTCAGACCGATGCCGGAGGTGATGAGGTTGGTGTAGAAGCCGAGCCCGTGGGCATGTTCGACCAGTTCTTCCAGGTCTTTGCGCAGCAGGGGTTCGCCGCCCGACAGGCCCAGTTGCACGGCGCCCAGCGCGCGCGCTTGGGTGAAGACGTCGCGCCACTGCGCAGTGTCGAGCTCGGCGTCGTGCCGGGCATAGTCCACCGGGTTGGAGCAGAAGGCGCAATGGAGCGGGCAGCGGTAGGTCAGTTCCGCCAGCAGCCATAGCGGCGGCCCGGGCGGCGCTATGGCTGCTGGTGGCTCAGACCAGCCAGCCGCGTTCGATGGCATGTTTGACAAAGGCGTGTACCTCCGGTGCGATACCCTGCACGCCGAAGGCGGACTGCAGGTCGTCGATCAGCATGTCGAGCGTATGGCTGCCGTCGCAGCGTTGCAGGATGGCGGCCGCGCTGTCGTTGAGCGTGACCATGCCTTCGGGATACAGCAGGATCCAGCTTTGCTGGGCGTCTTCCCACTGCAGGCGGAAGTTCCGGTGCAGCGTTGGCTTGGTCAGGTCGGCTTCGGTCGGGGTCATGGGCAGGCGAGTTGGATGGCGTCGAGCATCGACCACAGGATGTCGAGCTTGAATTTCAGGATCTCCAGCGCGCGCTGCTGCTGCTCGTGCGTGCGGAAGTAGCCAAGGGTCACGCGCAGGCCGTGATCGACGTCGCGCTGCGCGAGCGGAATGCGGGAGCGGAAATAATCCAGACCTTGCGCTTCGATCCAGGGATAGTGCCCAGGCCAGCCGGCGAGGCGCTCCTTGTGGATCCGCGGGGCGAACATCTCCGTCAGGGAGGAGCACACGGCCTCCTGCCAGGGCGCGCGGCGCGCGAAGTTCACATAGGCGTCGACGGCGAAACGCACGCCGGGCAGTACATGCCGGTGCGACCACAGTTCCTCGCGCGTGAGCCCCACCGCCAGGCCCAGCCGCAGCCAGGCTTCGATGCCGCCTTCCTGGGTCTCGGTGCCGTCATGGTCCAGGATGCGCACGACCCACTCGCGGCGCGTCGCCCGGTCGGGGCAGTTGGAGAGGACGGCGGCGTCCTTGAGCGGGATGCTGGCCTGGTAGTAGAAGCGGTTGGCCACCCACGCGCGAATCTGCTCCGGCGTGCATTGCCCGGCCGCGAGGCGCAGGTTGAAGGGGTGGTGGATGTGATAGTCGGCTTCTTTCGCGCGCAGGCGCGCTTCGAATTCGGCGGTGCTCCAGGCCGTGGCTTGTGTCATAGCGTGATTTCCATGCCGTCGTATGCGACCTCGATGCCGTGGTCCGCCAGCAGGCTGCGCTGCGGCGAGTCTTCCACCAGGATCGGGTTTGTGTTGTTGATGTGGATCAGGATCTTGCGGGCCGCAGGCAGGCGGTCGAGTGCCTCGATCATGCCGCCGGGGCCGGACAGCGCGAGATGCCCCATGTCGGCGGCGGTCTTGGCGGAGAAGCCAAGCTGCTGCATTTCGTCGGCGCGCCAGAAGGTGCCGTCCACCAGCACCACGTCGGCACGGCGGAGTTCGTCGAGCACATGGGGTTCGATGCGGCCAAGCCCGGGCGCGTAGAAGGCGCGCCGGCCGGTGCCGGACTCGACGATGCGCAAGCCGATATTGTCGCCGCGCTGTGGCGCGTTGCGGTTCGGGGAGTAGGGTGGCGCCTTGCTCTCCAGCGGCACCGGGGTCAGCATCACGCCACGAAGCGGCGGCACCGTGAAGGGCGTGTCATCCAGAGCCAGTGTGTGCGTGTCCACCCCGCAGTAGTGCGACAGCATGCGCGTGAGCGGGAACGCCGTGCCGAGATTCTGCAATACCGCCGCGGTGGCGTAGAGCGGCAGCGCCTGCCGGTGCTCGCGCAGCATCAAGAGGCCGGTAACGTGATCGATCTGCGCATCCATCAGGACCACGCCGGCAATCCCTGTGTCGCGCGGATGGCGCGCCGGCTGCAGCGCCGGCGCGTGGCGCAACTGGTCGAGGATGTCGGGCGAGGCGTTGACCAGCACCCAGTCCTGTCCTTCGTCGGTCAAGGCGATCGAAGATTGGGTGCGCGGCGTGGCGCGCAGCGTGCCGTTGCGCACGCCATCGCAATTCTGGCAGTTGCAGTTCCACTGGGGAAAGCCGCCGCCGGCGGCCGAGCCCAGAACCCGGATTGTTGTCATGGCTGAGTCAGAAACTGAGTCGAAAGGCGGGGTCAATGTGCAAGTCATGAGCAAAAAGCCCGCCAGCGAGAAGAAAGGCCCGCCGGGGGCGGGCCTTGCCGGGACGGCACGGTCAGGCAAACGTGATCAGCGGTTGGCGATATACATCGTGATCTCGAAACCCAGGCGCAACTCTTTGTAGGAGGGGGTGGTCCAGTTCATGTCTCTTCCTTTGGGTGGCATAGTTAATGAATGCATCATCGGTTCTTCTTGCGGCGATCGCCGCGTTATCTCCGAGGCAACATCCATGCCCACAACGCCGGCGTCAACATCCTGCATTTTTCTCCGTACGCGGGATGGCCACCGCGTGCATGTGAGGCAGGCCGGGCTCTCCACGGGCGAGCCCTGGCTGGTGCTGCACGGCGGGCCGGGCAGCGGCTGCAGCCCGTCGATGCTGGCCTGGTTCGATTTGCCGTGGCACCGTGTGGTGATGCCGGATCAGCGCGGGGCGGGGCGCTCGCGGCCCGCCGGAAGGCTGCGCCGGAACACCGAGGGCGCGCTGCTGGCGGACCTGGAACAACTGCGCGAGGCGCTTGGCATTCCGCGCTGGGGCGTGGTGGGCGGATCCTGGGGGGCATCGCTGGCGTTGGCCTATGCCGCGCGCTTTCCAGCGGCGGTGGCAGCCCTGGTCTTGCGGGGGACGTTCCTGACCGGGCGTGACGACATCCATCGGCTTTTTTCACCGCGCCATGGTGGCGCCGGCATGCTGCGCCGCGTCACGGGACAAGGCGAGCGCGTGTCGGATGCCCGGGCGCGCCTGCTTACTGTATCCAGGGTGTTGCAAAGTGGTACGACTGTTCAAAAACTGGACACTGCGGGACATTGGCAGCGCATCGAGCGACACTTGCTGGGCCTTGGCCCGATGCAGCCGGGGCGGCGGCAGCCGAGGCGCGAGCGCATGGCGGTGGTGGACAAATATCGGGTCCAGGCGCACTACCTGCGCCGCCGCGCCGGGCTGGGCAAGCCGGCGCTGCTGAAGGCGGCGGCGGAGATCGGCTCGCGGGAGGCGCCAGTGACGCTGCTGCATGGCCGCGCCGATACGGTCTGCCGGCCAGCCAATGCCCTGCGTTTGCAGGCGGTCATGCCCCGGGCACGGATGGTCTGGGTACCCGGCGGACACCTGGCTTCAGGTGCCATGGCCGAGGCCGTGCGCACCGCCATCCGCGAGTCGGGTTGGCAGCGGTGATGGATCCCGCCCGCCGGGGTTTCATGGGCGCCCTGCTGGCGATGGCGCTCAATGGCGCCGGCCCGGCCGCTGTCGCTGGCCGTGTGGTGCTGGACCGGTTGCAGCCGGGTGTGTATGTGGCTCGTGCCGGCAATGCCGAGGTGGCGCGCGCCAACGCCGGGGAAGTGGTGCCGACCCTGGTCCATGTGACCGGCGCTGGCGTGCTGGTGGTCGATCCGGGCCCGCACCTGACCTGGGGGAACGGTTTGCTGGCGGCGATCCGGGCCGTGACCCCCGAGCCGGTGCGCTGGGTGGTTAACACCCATGCGCATCCGGAGAACGTACTGGCCAACGCCGCCTTGGCGTGCCTGCGGCCGCGCCCCGTGTTCCTGGCGTCGGCAGCCACCGCCAGCCTGATGGGGCAGCGCTGCGAGGCGTGCCTGGCCAGGCTTGCCGAGCAACTGGGGCCGGCCGTCATGCGAGGCACGCAGATCGTGCTGCCGGACCCCGCTTTGCGGCATGGCGACCGGCTGGCTACCGGCGGCACGGCATGGGAGGTACAGGTCCACGCGGCGGCACACAGCGCTTCGGATACGGTGCTGTATGCACCGCGGCGGCGGCTGCTATGCGTGGGCGGCCTGGCTTACCGCGAACGCGTTCCGGAGATGCAGGAGGCTTCCTTGCAGGGCTGGCGGCGCGCGCTTCGTGCACTCTCGGTCCTGCCGGCCGATGTCGTGGTGGGCACCGCGGTGGGGACGCCGGCGCAGATGTTGGCGCCGACGCTGGCTTATCTCGATGCGCTGGCCGAGGGCATTGCCGGCGCGCTGGCAGCGGGCGGCGACGCGGCGCGGATGCCCGGCCCGGCGGCAGGCAAGCCCTACTGCCGTTGGCGCTATTTCGCTTCGCGCCACCCCTTGAACGTGCAGCACGCCTGGCGCGAGCTGGAGGACCTGTGGATGCACGGCGAGCCGCTGGCCTGAGCGCCGCCCGCGGCGTAGCGGGTGTTGGGGGCAAGTGCGCACGGACCGCGCCCCACCAGGGGTAGCGACCGGCGCTTAGGGGGCGCTCAGCCTTCGTGATGGGGCAGCGCGCTGGCCTCATCCATTTTCCGGTAGACCGTGTTGCGCGAGATGCCCAGCGCCTTGGCTGCTGCGGAGATATTGCCGTGGTGCGCCTTGACCGCGGCGATGACGGCCAGCGATTCGACGTCGGCCAGGCGGGTCGGTTGGGCGCGCGGCGCCATTTCCAAGGCGCAAGTGCGATCCGGTGGGGCGTCCGGTGCCACCGCAGCGCCGGGGGGCACGCTGGCGACCCGGCGCGCCTGCCGGTCTTCCAGGAAGTCATCGGGCAGGTGGTCCTCGGTGATCTCGGTCTCGCCTTCGGCCATCAGCCGCGCGGTGCGCAGCAAGTTGCCAAGCTGGCGGATATTGCCCGGCCAGTGATAGGTGCGGAACATCTCCATCACCGATTCACTGATGCGCAGCACACTGGCTTCCTGGCCCTCGTGCAACAACTTGTTGGCCACTACATCAAGGTCGCTGCGTTCGCGCAACGCCGGCAACCGCACCACGAGGCCGTTCAGGCGATAGTAAAGGTCTTCCCGGAACAGGCCATTTGCTACCTGATCGCGCATATTGCGATTGGTGGCGCAAACCACCGAAACATCGACATGGATCACCTTGCTGCTGCCCAGCGGCGTGATCGCGCGCTCCTGAAGCGCACGCAGCATGCGCGCCTGCAGGTGCAGCGGCATATCGCCGATTTCGTCGAGGAATAGGGTGCCCCCGTTGGCGAGCAGCATCTTGCCGATGCCGCCCTTCTTGCGGGCGCCGGTGAAGGCGCCTTCCTCGTAGCCGAACAGCTCGGATTCGATCAGCGTCTCGGGAATCGATGCGCAGTTGACCGCAATGAAGGGCCCGGCATGGCGCGGGCTGTCGGCGTGGATGGCGCGCGCCAGCAGTTCCTTGCCGGTGCCGGTTTCCCCCAGCACCATAACGGGAATATCCTTTCCGATTACCTTACGCAGCTTGGTGATGACGCCCTTGATCTGGGCGTCGCCGGTGTCGAGGTCGTCCAGGCCGGCGCACCGCTGCGCCGGGGCTGTGGCCGGGCGGCGGGGCAGGGCGGCGGCTTCATGCATGCCGTGCGCTTCCCGCGCCTCGGCACCGCCACTGTCGATGGCACCGCCGGGAACGGTGGCAGTGGATGCCTTCCACTGAATGCGCGCACTGACCTTGACACCGCTCGGAAGCGGCAAGCGTACTATGCCTGCGGGCGCCCTGCGCTCTGTGTCGAACAATTGCGACATCGACAGGCCGAACAGCGAAGAGAACGTGTGCGCGTGCAGTGCGCTAACCGACAACCCGAGCTGGAACTGCGCGCTACGGTTGGCGGAGAGGAAGCGGCCGCCCGGCGTAAAGGAGGCGATGCCTTCGACCAGGGTGCCGATGAACTCGGCGCGGGAGTGGAAGCGCACGCAGACCATGTCCTGGAAGGCATTGGCAAAGAGCTGGTTCTCGATCATTTGCGCGGACATCCGCACCAGCGCCATGGTGTGCTTGTGGAATCCGCGCTGATCGCCCGTTACATCCAGCGCGCCGACGGTCTTGCCGTAGGCGTCGAGGATGGGCATGCAAGAGCAGGTGAGGAAGCGGTTGGCCTCCAGGAAATGCTCCGCGCCGTGTACCAGCGTGGCCTTGTTCTCGGCCAGCGCGGTGCCGATGGCATTGGTGCCGCGGCTTTCCTCCGACCACAGCGCTCCGGGCTGCAAGGCCACCTTGTTGGCCTTGGCCAGGAAATCGTCATCGCCCAGCGAGTGCAGGATCAGGCCGGCGGCGTCCGTCAGGATCACCATGCTCTGCGTGTTGACGATCTGGTCATAGAGCGTCTCCATCACCGGCAGAGCGTAGGTGAACAGCGACTGGCTGCGCTCTATCTGGGTCTTCAGCTCGCTCTGCAGCACCGGGCAGAAGTCCGGCGACTCATAGGGACGCAAGCCATAGGACTCGGAACGCTGGTGGGCCTGGGCGATCAGGTCGGGCCGGTTGCCCTCCTCCGCGCTGGCCGATGCGGCCGGCGTGGCGACGGGCTCATGCTGGCCGGCGGCCGCTTGGAAAGTCATTTTCTGTCTCCTGTGGAAATCGCCCGCGATCTGTGCGCGGGTCGCGCCGGGTCCTGGCGTGGTCGACAGGGCCCGGAAGTGTTGCGTCATGAAGCAAAACGCTTGCCAGGTGTTGCATTCCAGGGCACTTGTTCAGGAATGCTGCGCTGCACGCCAGCCATTTGCCGGGGCCGGGGCCGGTTTATGGCCCACATAGCGCTTGGTATGGCTTTTGCGGAAGTCACCTCCAAAACATGGTTCAACGACTGGAGGTGACCCTGATGAAAACACCACGCCGCATGCTTGTCCTGCTCTCGGTCTGCACGCTTTTGTCCGGGGCGATCCCCGCGACTGTCTCCGCCCATGGCGACGTCACGCCGCAAGCCGTGGATACCAAGACACTACCTCAACTAGGTGAGCAATGGCGTCCGGATAATCCATACCGGACCGGAGATGCGCAGCAAGAAGCCATGCGTATCGGTACGTCGGCCTACAATCAGAACTGCGCGCGCTGCCATGGGCTGGAAGCGGTGTCGGGCGGCATCGCGCCGGACCTGCGCAAGCTCGACGGCGATTGCACGTCGCTGGCCGACGCGAAGAAGAAGCAGGCGTGCATGGGCGAGATCTCGCAGTACTTCACCACCACCGTGCGCAAGGGGCGCACTCGCGACGGCCGGGTCTACATGCCGCCGTTCGAAGGCGTGCTGAGCCAGGAAGCGGTCTGGGCGATCAAGACCTATCTGGAATCGCGGCGCGAATAAGGGTGTTGGCCCCCCGGCGCCCAAGGGCGTTGAGCCGGAAACCGGACGGCATTGCCGGCCTGATCCAGGAATGACTGGATTCACGGATTCACGGATTCACGATCAATACAAGAGACCAGGAGACTTCCCATGCGCGCCTGTCCTGTCCGGGACGCCGCTCCGTCCAAGCCCGTCCCATTGCCTTCCCGTCGCCTGGGCGGCGCCCTGTTGGCGCTCGCAGCGCTGCTTTGCGCACAGCCCTCGCTGGCGGATATGGCGAAGATCCGCCAGAGCGGTACCTTGAAGGTCGCGGTCTATAAAGGCCTGCCGCCATTCTCTACCGAGCAGGGCAACCCGCTGCCCGGCATTGACGTCGCGCTGGCCAAGGCCCTTGGCAAGCAGATGGGGCTGTCCGTATCGCTGCTGCCCTTCGATGCCGATGAGAACATGTCGGACGACTTGCGCAGTATGGTCTGGCGTGGCCACTACCTGGGCTACGGGCCGGCGGACGTGATGCTGCACGTGCCGGTCGACCGCGCGTTCATGCGCGAGAACGACAAGGCGCTGATCTTTGCGCCTTACCACCGCGAGATGTTCGTGCTGGTTCATGACCGGGAGCGCATTCCCGAGGTCCGGCACCTGGAGGACCTGGCCGGCCAGCCGACCGGCGCGGAGGCGGGCTCGGCCGGCGCCAACGCTCTGCTGTCAGGGGCGCAGGGCGCGCTGCGCGACAAGGTGAAGATCTATGCCGGAGCCGATGTGGCCCTGCGCGCGTTGTTTGCCGGTGAGATCGCCGCTGCAATGGTCACGCGCGCCCAATACGAAAGCGCACTGAAGGCGTCCGGCCAGTCTGCCGCGCGCTTTGCCACGGTGGACGTGGCTTCGCCACTGCTGCCCGCGCGCGGCTGGGCCATCGGCATGGCCGTCAAGGCCGACGAGCGCGAGCTTGCCGATTCGTTGCGCAACGCGCTGGATGAGCTCCGCCGCAGCGGCGAGCTGCAGCAGATCTTCGCGCAGTACGGTGTGTCGTTGCAAACGCCATGAGATTCTCCTGCTGTTGGGCGTGCGGAACTCGACCTGGCATCAAGTGAGGATTGGCCAAAGGGTAGGGCGCGCAGCCTCTCAAGGTCATGGCCGTTGAAGTGATCGAGCGCAAAGCGGTGCCAGCGGCTCGGCCTGTAATGGTCCTCTGGCGCGTGTCTCGGAAATGGCCCTGGGGGCCGGCTGCCACCTGACTACTCGAACGTCACATCTTTACTACACTTCAGGAGAGCGGATCCCGTCATCCGACGCAATGCTGGAAGTCTTGTTTGGTGGGCCTCCATCAGCGTTGGTCCCGAGCCAACGCTCGAGCAAGCGCTGGTTACGACACTCCACGCGACACCCGCGCAAGCCGGTACCCGGCGGGTATGCTCCGGTCCGCGTCACTAGGGAGCTTTGGGATGGCTGGGAATATCCGTAAGCAGACCGGTAATGGCGAACAAAAGCCAATTGCACTCGCTTTGCAGGGCGGCGGGATGCACGGTGCGTTTACGTGGGGAGTCCTTGACCGGTTGCTCGAAGATGGGAGATTTGCCATCGAAGGCGTCAGTGCAACGAGTGCGGGGGCGATGAATGCCGCCGTGCTCGCCTACGGTCTGCTGCAAGGCGGGCACGACCGGGCGCGCGAGGCGCTGCACGAATTCTGGCTCGCCATCGCGCAATCGGCAGAGAGGTATAGCCCGCTGCGTTGGATGCCGTGGCTGAAAGGGTCGCATAGCTTTGGGCTGAACCACTCGCCCTTGTATGCGATGGCGGACATCGTTCTTCGTATCCTGTCGCCATACCAGTTCAATCCCGATAACATGAATCCGCTGCGGGATGTGCTGGAGAAGCAGGTCGATTTTGCGGTGTTACGCAAGCAATGCCCGATACAGCTTTATCTGTGTGCGACCAATGTTGAGACCAGCAGAATACGCATCTTTTCGAGCGAGGACATTTGCGTTGAAGCCGTGCTGGCTTCCGCCTGTCCGCCAACCCTGTTCCAGGCTGTGTCAATCGATGGTGAGTACTTTTGGGATGGCGGCTATGTTGGCAATCCGGCCATTTTCCCGCTGATCTATCACTGCAATACAAGCGATGTCGTGATTGTCCACATCAATCCGATCGTACGCCATGGCGTGCCAACCACTGCCGCCGAAATCCTCAATCGCGTCAACGAAGTGAGCTTCAACTCATCGCTCATGCGAGAGATGCGCGCGATTGCCTTCGTGACTTCGCTCATCCAGCGAGGCAAGGTCGAGCGGGGCGAGATGAAGGAAATGCTGATTCACTCAATCAGGTCCGATGAGACGATGAGCGCTCTCGGTGTGTCGAGCAAGTACAACGCAGACTGGGACTTCCTTTGCGACCTGCGTGACAAGGGGAGGACTGAGGCCGATGCATGGATCAAAGAAAACTACGAGAATGTCGGCCAGCGCTCGAGCATTGACATCGGAAAGGAATTCCTTTGAGGGCTACGATTGGGCCACCGATGAATTGGCAGGGTAACTCACGGGGCCACCGGATCGTCATTGGTGGGTTGTCCCCCGCTCTCCAATCGGGAGGGCCATCGCTTCAGGTCAGATCAGCCAGTAGTGCCTTGGCTTGTTGCCAGTCGGCGACGTCAAAGCCCTCGCTGAAGGCTCCATGGATCGCGGTCAGGGTCTGGCGCGCGGCGTCCATCTTTCCCTGGCGTCGCCATAGCTGGGCCAGGCTCAGCGCGGCTTGCAACTCCAGTGACCTGGCACCCTGATCGCGGGCGACGGCGATTGCCTTGTGAAAACAAGCCTCAGCGTCTTCGCGGCCGGCGAACGCGCGGGATCCCACGCTCGACTGCTGGAGTATCAGTTCGCCTTTGAGCCGATGCAGCGTCGCTTCGTCAAGCCGCTCTCCCGTCTCTTCCGTCAAGGCTAGAGCCTCGGTCAGCGCCTCCAGTCCGGCGTGGAGGTCCCCGGCTGTCCGATAGGCTTCAGCGAGCAGAGCCAGTAGGTTCGGCCTTCCCAGTGCCGCGCCAGTCACCTCGTAGGCGGTGAGGCCCTGGTGAATCTGGGCAATTCCCTGCTCATGCCTACCGTGTTCGGCCAGCGCCCAGCCTTGCAGGACTGTTCCCCACGCGAGATAAATGGGAAACCCCTGATCACCCGAGACAGCGATGGCGGCCTCAGCGTACTCGCGGGTCAATTGCACCTCACGCCGACATCGGTGCACTTCGGCCGCGAAGACAAGGCAAAGTGCGAGGTTAAAGGCGTCAGGGCGCTGCTTGGCCAGAGCCAATGCCTCGTGGCAGCGCGTGCGAGCCAGATCCGGCAGGCCCAGATACCAAAGAATCCAACCCAACGTGCTCCTGGCATGTACGGCTGGGTCTCGCCCATAACCCAGAAGAAAGGCATAGGCCGGCTGGTCCGGGCGGTGCAGTGCCAGCACCTGCTCCATGTGGCTGCGGGCCACACTGAGCTGGCCCAGACGGAATGTGGTCGCCCCGAGCACGCGATGCGCCTCCGCGAGCTGCTCCGGCTTCTGCGTATCCAGAGCCATGCCAAGCAGCCGTTCCCCAAGCGGCTGCGCAACCTTGTACTGCGCCCGCAATTGATAGAACGCCCATAGTCCAAGCTGCGCCGAGAAGAAATATGGCGTTTGCCCACCTTGTTCGCACAATGCCAGCGCGCGCCTGTAAGTTGCCTCCACTTCCGGGGCGGCCTGACCCCGGGTGGCAATCAAGGCCGGCCCGAGCGTTAGTAGCAGCGTGAGTTCCTCGCATGCGCGCTCGGGAGTGTCGGGCAGTCGCTTGAGCAATTCAACGGCTGTGCTGAGGTGATGCATCGCTTCGCCCTGGGCAGAACGCTCGAGGGCCTGCTGGCCGGCACAGTGCAGGTACTTCACTGCCTTCGGGATGTTGCCGCTATGGCTGTAATGGTGTGCGAGCTCGCTGCAGTAGTCCTTTAACCGACTCCCGAACAGGGTCTCGATGGCCTCGGCGGTGCGCTCGTGAAGCGCGCTGCGTCGCTCGGTAAGCAGGGAGTTGCCGGCAACTTCCTGAGTGAGTGCGTGCTTGAAAGCGTACTCCACATCCGGGAATGCGGGTCGCTCGTAAATGAAATCGCCCGCCCGCAGGTCGGCGAGAAGAGGGCGCAGCTTGTCGTCATCCAGCGCGGTGACGTGCTGGATGAGACTCAAAGGAAATTCCTTGCCGATCACGGCCAGGCTCTGCAGCAGTTCCTTCTGGACGAGGGGGAGCCGATCGATGCGGGCTGCAAGCACGCCCTGGACGGTGGTGGGGATATGCAGTGAGGTAGGCGCCGTCTCAATGCGGTAGCACCCGGGCTGGCCAAGCAGGGCTTTCTCCTCGACCAGGGTCTGGACCACTTCCTCCATAAAGAATGGGTTGCCTTCGGTCTTGTCCAGGATGAGCCGTTTCAGGGGTGCGAGAGCGCGATCATCGCCAAGCAGCGCGGTGAGCAGTCCCTGGGCTTCGGTCGGGCCCAGAGGCTCCAGATGCAGTTGGACGTAATAGCCTCTGGGGTCCCAGTCATGGGAGTACTCCGGACGGTAGTTGACAAGCAGGACGATCCTCGCACCCGGCACATAGTCGATGAGGATATTGAGGAAGGCCTCGGTTTCGCTGTCCAGCCATTGCAGGTCTTCGAAAAGGAGTTCGAGCGGCTGGTTGAGGCTTTCGCGGACCAGCAGGCTTGCAATCGCTTCGAACGTGCGCTGGCGCCGGATGGCAGCGTCCATGGTCGGCAGTGCTGAGCCGGGCTCGACGGATCCGAGCAGGTAGAGCAGGTAGGGCAAATGGTCTTCCAGCGCCCGCTCCAGGGTGAGTAGCTTGCCGGTGACCTTCTCACGGCAGCTTCGATCGTTGTCCTGCGGGGTGATTTGAAAGTAATTTCTCAGCAGCTCGATCAGCGGCAAATAGGCAAAGGCCTTGCCGTGCGAAACCGAGAACGTCTCCAGCACAAGGCAGCCTTGCTGTGATCGTGCCTTGAACTCGTGGAATAGCCGCGATTTTCCTACCCCGGCCTCGCCCACCACCCCGACGACTTGTCCATGCCCTGCCTTGGCCAGCTCCAAGGCGTTGTGCAATTGTTCCATTTCGCTCTGGCGTCCCACAAAGCGGGCCAGACCGCGGTGCGCCGCCACTTGCATGCGCGTGCGCAATGCCCCGAGGCCCAGTACCTCATAGACCGCAAGCGGATCCCGGACGCCTTTTACGTGGGTGGTCCCCAGCGCCTTGAATTCGAAATACCCCTCGGTGAGCTTATGGGTAGACTCGCTGACGAGGATGGACGCCGGTGTGGCAATGCCTTCCATGCGCGAGGCGATGTGGATTGTGTGGCCCACAGGATCGTAGTCCGTGTGCAGGTCGTCCGTGCGGATCGAGCGCACCAACACCTCGCCGGTGTGGACACCGACGCGGATCTGAAGCGGTATGCCTTTGTCCAAACGCACTCGGTCACTGTGACTACGCATCGCTTCCTGCATGCGTAGCGCTGCGAATAGTGCCCGCAGGGCATGGTCCTCGTGGGCAATGGGGGCGCCGAACAGGGCGAGAATGCCGTCACCCAGGAACTTCGCTACGTAGCCCTCATAGTGGTGCACGGCCCCCATCATCAGCGTCACGACGGGGTCGATCAGGTGACGCGCCTCCTCGGGATCCAGGTCCTGGATCAATGCCGTCGAGCCAGCCATATCGGCGAACAGCGCCGTGATGGTCTTGCGTTCGCCGTCCGTCCCGCCCCTGGCTTCCATGGCCGCCTGCTCCGCCCGGATGCGCTCGGCCAGATGGGGAGGCGTGTAGTGAACAGGGGCCGAAGCGGCGGACTTAGGCGCTGGAAGCGACTCTGACGGGTCGCCGTTCAGGGGCGAGCCACATGCGCTGCAGAAATTTGCGGCAGGGCTGGACTCCTCGCCGCAACGCGGGCAGATCCGTGCAAGCTTGGCCCCGCAATGCTCGCAGAAGTTGGCCCTCGCGAGGTTCTCGCCCCCGCAATCTGTGCAGCGCATATCGCCTCCTGACTGCAATCGCCTGCCTCAGATGATTAGACGCGTCATTGGCTTCGTTAGCAAGGCGGGGGGGGCGATGGCCCTGGCGCAATGAATTGCGAGTGGCGAGGATTATTCTGTTGGCGGTGACGGGAGTTTGTCGTTCCCCTGCTGCGCCGAGCCAGGCGGGCAGCATGAGGTGGCGGGGAAGGGCGCGCGCCAGCGCGCGGATGACCACCGGTGAAGCGGCCAGCGAAGGGCCCGACATTGCATAAGGCTCAGGCCGAGTACCCCGCCGGGCGCATTCGTACATCCATGCCGAAGGGAGCAGGCGCGCCGGCAGCGCGGCGTCCCGGGCTCATTTTGGCGCGCCCTAATATTCATCAATAATATTGAACAACTGCTACGACTAATTCATCACTTTGCCGTCGTTCTTTGCCATAAAGTTCAACCCATGGACGGCGTAACAACAAAGACGACGTTCAAAAAAATCAATCAAATGGACAAGCAAAGGGAAATGATCATGACCAACGCCAAGCTCGAAGTGCTGACCCCGGACAACAGCCAACTGATCTTCATCGACCACCAGCCGCAGATGGCCTTCGGCGTGCAGTCGATGGACCGCCAGGCGATGAAGAACAACGTGGTGGGCCTGGCCAAGGCCGCCCGCATCTTCAACATCCCCACGGTCATCACCACGGTGGAGAGCGAGTCCTTCTCCGGCTACACCTATCCCGAGTTGCTTGACGTATTCCCCGGCCAGAAGACGCTGGAACGCACCTCGATGAACTCGTGGGACGACCAGAAGGTGCGCGACGCGCTGGCCGCCAACGGCCGCAAGAAGATCATCGTGGCCGGTCTGTGGACCGAGGTCTGCAACACCACCTTCGCGCTGTCCGCGATGCACGACAGCGACTACGAGATCTACATGGTGGCCGATGCCTCCGGCGGCACCAGCAAGGAAGCGCACGACTACGCCATGCAGCGCATGGTGCAGGCGGGCGTGGTGCCGGTGACCTGGCAGCAAGTGCTGCTCGAATGGCAGCGCGACTGGGCCCACCGCGACACCTACGACGCGGTGATGAAACTGGTCAAGGAACACTCGGGCGCCTACGGCATGGGCGTGGACTACGCCTACACCATGGTGCACAAGGCCGCCCAGCGCACGGCCACGCCGCACGAGTCCATCGCGCCGGTGCCGGCCCGCTGACAGGGCGACAGGCGTGGCGGCCTATCAGCGGGCCGCTACGCCGGGGGTGCGACGCCCATGATGCGCAATCTGATGGCGTGCGCAATCCCCCCCAAGAGAGGGGAGGTCAGCGCTATTTTCCAAGTCGGGTGATCGTCGTGGCCGCTGCAGCGCATCCCGACAGCCCTCGGTGCCATCGCCGGCGCAGCCGCCCATGCCTGTGCACATGCCTGTGCAAATGCCGAAGGCGGTGTATCCGCGTCGGATCATGCGAGCACCGCGGTCTTTTGCTGACTATTCTTTGCAATTGATGTTGGTCAGGGCTGGTAGCCTGTTTGCCCTCAACATCTGCATCCGATCTCCGACCCATGACAACCATTCTCGCCATCGCCGTTGCTTGCGGCGCATTTCTCAGGCTCTGCGTCGCGTCTCCTTATGAAGAGGCATTCGGGCTGGGTAGGTGCGACGTGGGCGGCCTCAGCGAGGTCCTGGCGCAGGGGCACGATAGTGACGGTGACGGTCAATGGCCGTGCGCTCGAGGCATGGCTGCGGATCATTGTCCGAGTTGATGGTTAGCATGGCGAAGCCGAACACATCTGCACTGGCCTCGCCAGCCCACGCGCGCCTCAGACCGGCAAAAAGCAAACTCGCGCGCGCAACTAACCCACCTTGGTGTCAATGGCAAGGCTGGTAAATGCCCGTTGCAAATTCGAACAGAATGTTAGGTACCTCGGCGCTACAGTGGCCATTCCCATGCCTGAAGGCATTCTAGGAGGTACACGAATGAAGCAACATCTGGCGAAATCCCTGTTGATGGCTGGCGCGATGATCGCGTCCTACCCGCTGTTCGCGCAGCAGGCCCAGCCCATTCAGCCGACCCAGCCGATGCCAACGACTCAGCCGATGCAATCCGCCCAACCTATGCAAGCCATGCCCTCGGCAGCGCCATTGGCCCAAGGGGCGCTGCCAGCCGCACGCGATCCCTATGCGCAGGGTGCCGGACAGTCGGCTCAGCCGGCCATGGCGCCCGCACCAGTCGACCCGACACTGGCCCGCAGCCCCAGCCCGGCAATGGACCCCGCCAGTATGAGCCTGGCACCCGATGCGCTCGGAACGCGCCTTGGCCAGCGCAATCTTTTCCTCGACGGCGCCTGAGCACCTCGCAGCCTTCTTGCACGCTGAAAGTCTGGACCACCACTGCGGAGCGTAGCGTCCGGTAAGCCGGGCAGCGTTCCGCGATGGACAGCAGCGCGGCGCACTGCACCGCCTCTCGGGACGAGTGGCGGTGCGATGCCTCGTTGAGGTCCAGGGCACATTGGCCTTGGGGTCCCGGCCGCTCGGGCGGTGTCCCGACCATCTGGCCGGGTGCCTGTGGCGGTCAAGTGGCCAATCACGACGCGGCAGTCGCCTTGGTAGCGCGTATCGAGGGCCATGCTAGGATCGTGTCGGTCATTGGGAGATGTCATGGTTCAGAAGCTATTCGAAGAACTACCGGTGGACGAGCAAGAGGACTTCGAGTCGGCGTGCAAGAAGCATGGCCGGATCCGCGAAGAATTTACGATCGTCTTTGACGAAGGCAACCCTTCCAAGGACGGCGTAAGCCCCATTTCCCGTGAGGTGACCGTGGCGGCAAATCTCACCGGTGCCCGCCAGCACTACGCTGCTGGAAGCGGTACGTCCTGGACCGTCGAGTTCGAGCGAGACCTCGATCGCGGCTTTTTCTGGGAAACCTACGACTAGGTTGATACCGCCTGCGCCGGCTGTACCACCGACAGGGCAATGACATCGGCCCACCGGACCCTCCGCGTGGGCGACAGCAATGACAATGCTGCAAGGCCATGATTTAGAGAGGTCCCGGCCCGGAATGCGACCCGTTCTTGAGCAACGCCGAAGCCTTACCCAAAGGTCTCCTCCCATCACCTCCATCACCTCCATCACCTCCATCACCTCCATCGGGTCCACATAGAGGGCGATCATCCGAATAAGGGTCTCCGCCGATCCCCTGAGGCCGACATCCTCTGACTGCCGGCCGAGCCACGCGTGACTTGCCGGATTCGATAAGCGGTGGACTGGACGTCGCATCGCCGCGGAGTCCTTCACAGGAACTATACAGAACCAATTCAGTTCTAATTAGCAACGATAGTTTGGGGTGAAGATGCTCAGACTAAGCAAACTGACCGACTACGGCACGGTGATCATGACGCACATGGCGCGGGAGCCGGGCCGGATCTGCAGTGCCGCCGAGGTTGCGGCCGAGATTGGCGTGCCGATGCCCACAGCGAGCAAGATCCTCAAGATGCTTGCGCGGCAAAAGCTGCTGCATTCGCTGCGCGGCGCGAAGGGCGGTTACCTGCTGGCACGGCCGCCGCAGGAGATCTCGATCGCGCAGGTGATCGACGCCATGGAAGGCCCTGCCGGCATGACCGAATGCAGCATTGCAGCCGGCTTGTGTGCCCAGGAAGGAACCTGTTCCATCCGTGCGAACTGGCAGCGGATCAGCCTGGCGATCTTTCATGCCCTGGATGGCGTAACGCTGGCGGACATGACGCAACCGACGTTGCATCCGGTCGATATCGGCACGCTGCACGCCTGGAAGGCGGCAGGCCGCAAGCAGGCGTTCGAGTGACGCATGGCAATCGAAGGCAGAACATGGCAACCCCGGCGCACAAGCTCGACGAACTGATCAGCCAAGGCTATCAGCACGGTTTCTACACGTCCGTGGCAACGGACACGGTGCCATGCGGGCTGAACGAGGACGTGATCCGCATGATCTCGGCCATGAAGGACGAGCCGGAATTCATGCTTGACTGGCGCCTCAAGGCCTATCGTCACTGGCTGACGGTGTCCGAGCCGCACTGGGCGACAGTCAGGCACCCGCCCATCGACTACCAGGCCATTGCGTACTATTCCGCGCCAAGCTCCCAAAAGGCCGGGCCCAAGACGCTGGACGAGGTCGATCCAGAACTCCTGCGCACCTACGAGAAGCTGGGTGTGCCCCTGCGGGAACGCGAGTTGCTCGCGGGCGTCGCCGTGGATGCGGTATTCGACAGCGTCTCGGTAGCCACCACATTCAAGGCGAAACTGGGCGAGCTCGGCATCATTTTCTGTTCGTTCTCGGAGGCGGTGCGGGAGCACCCCGAACTGGTGCGGCAGTACCTCGGCACGGTCGTGCCCTACACCGACAACTACTTCGCCACGCTCAACTCGGCTGTGTTCAGCGACGGGTCGTTCTGCTATATCCCCCCCGGAGTACGCTGCCCGATGGAGTTGTCCACTTACTTTCGCATCAATGCCCAGAAGACCGGTCAGTTCGAGCGTACCCTGATCATTGCCGACGAGGGCGCTTATGTCAGCTATCTGGAAGGCTGCACCGCCCCGATGCGCGACGAAAACCAGCTGCATGCCGCGGTGGTGGAACTGATCGCGCTGGAGGATGCGCAGATCCGGTACGCGACGGTGCAGAACTGGTATCCGGGCGACAAGGAAGGCAAGGGCGGTATCTATAACTTCGTGACCAAGCGCGGCGACTGCCGTGGCGCCCGTTCGAAGATTTCATGGACCCAGGTCGAGACCGGATCGGCCATTACCTGGAAGTACCCAAGCGTGATCCTGCAGGGCGACGACTCGGTCGGGGAGTTCTATTCCGTGGCGCTGACCAACCACTACCAGCAAGCCGACACGGGCACCAAGATGACCCACCTCGGCAGGAATACCCGGAGCACGATTCTCTCCAAGGGCATTTCGGCCGGCCACGGCCAGAACGCATACCGTGGGCTGGTGAAGATGGCGAAGAGCGCCAGCGGCGCGCGCAACTACTCGCAGTGCGACTCGCTGTTGCTGGGCGACAAATGCGCGGCCCACACCTTTCCGTATATCGAGGTGAAGAATGCCACTGCCCGCGTCGAACACGAGGCCTCCACCTCGCGCATCGGCGAGGACCAGCTGTTCTATTGCCAAAGCCGCGGCATCGGCCCCGAAGACGCGGTATCGATGATCGTGAACGGCTTTTGCAAGGAAGTGTTCAAGGAACTGCCGATGGAGTTCGCGGTGGAAGCACAGAAGCTGCTGGGCGTTAGCCTGGAGGGAAGCATCGGCTAGGGAGCGCGCGGGCCGCGCCGCCTCGGAGCCGCATTGGCGTCATGTCGGAGCCACATTGGAGCAACAAGCCAGCCATGCTTGAAATCCGCAACCTGCACGTCTCAGTCGACGACAAGCCCATCCTGCACGGCATCGACCTCACCGTGAAGGCTGGGGAAGTGCACGCCATCATGGGCCCCAACGGCTCCGGCAAGAGCACCCTTGCCCATGTGCTGGCCGGGCGGGACCGCTACGTCGTGAGCGCGGGCGAAGTCCTCTACGACGGCGCGAACCTGCTTGGCATGCCGCCCGAAGAGCGGGCGCGCGCGGGCGTCTTCCTGGCCTTCCAGTATCCGGTGGAAATCCCCGGCGTTTCGAACATCTATCTGCTCAAGGCGGGACTCAACGCGATCCGCAAGCATCGCGGCGAGCCGGAGCTGGATGCCATGGACTTTCTCGCGCTGGTCAAGGACAAGCTCCGGCTCATGGAGATGGACCCAAGCCTGCTTTACCGCTCGGTGAACGAAGGCTTCTCCGGTGGCGAAAAGAAGCGCAACGAGATTCTGCAGATGGCGGTGCTCGAACCCCGGCTCGCCATTCTCGACGAGACCGACTCCGGCCTCGACATCGACGCGCTCAAGATCGTCGCCAGCGGCATCGGCGCCATGCGCGGCCCGCAACGCGCCATCGTGCTGGTTACCCACTACCAGCGGCTGCTCAACTACATCGTGCCGGATCGTGTGCACGTACTGGCGCAGGGCCGCATTGCCAGGTCCGGCGGGCCCGAACTGGCGCTGGAACTGGAGCGTCATGGCTATGTGGGAATGGAGGCGCAGGCCTTCACCGTTACGGAGGCGTCGGCATGAGCGCAACCGGGGTGGAACACTATCTTGCCGAGTTCGCCCGCGTCGAGGCTGCGTTGCCCGGCCGGCGGCTGCCCTGGCTCGCGCGCATGCGCCAACAGGCGCGGGAACACTTCGCGCAAGCCGGGTTTCCGACGCTGCGCCACGAGGACTGGAAATACACCAGTGTGGCCGCGATCGAGAGGAGCCGCTTTACCGCAGGGCCGACGCAGTCCGACGCCAAGCCGGACGCCCTGGCTGCGCGGATCGAGTCGCTCGCCTTGCCCGGCGCGCACCTGATGGTATTCCTCGACGGCCACCACCAGCCGCAATGGTCGCGCATCGGCATGCTGCCAGCAGGGGTTGAACTCCTCAGCCTCGCCGCCATGCTGGAGCGCACGCCCGAGCCCGTGGAAGCGCTGCTTTGCCGCGGCGTGAGCGACTACCCGTCCGGCTTTGCCGCTTTGAACACCGCGTTCATGGTCGATGGCGCTTATATCCGCCTGGCCGCAGGCACCACTCCCGACCAGCCGATCCACCTGCTGTTCATCGCCACGGCACCGGAGCAGGTCACCCATACGCGTAATCTCGTGATGGCGGAAGCAGGCAGCCGGGTCTGCATCGTGGAACACCACGTGGGTGTGGACGGCCTCGCTTATTTCACCAACAGCGTCACCGACATCGTTGCCGCGCGTGACGCGCAGGTCGAGCATCACAAAGTGCAGCAAGAGAGCCTCAAGGCGTTTCACATTGCCGGCGTGAAGATGGACCAGCAGCACGGCAGCCACTTCACCTCCAGTGCCTTCGCCCTGGGCGGCGCCCTGGCGCGGGTCGACATCCAGGTCGGGCTGAACGCCGAGCGCGCCGAATGCTCGCTCGACGGGCTGTACATGACCGGCGGGCGGCAGCATATCGACCACCACACGCGCATCGACCACGCCAGGCCGCAAGGCAAGAGCCGGGAGTTCTATAAGGGCGTGCTGGCCGGCGCCTCGCGCGCCGTGTTCAACGGCAAGGTGGTGGTGCATGCCGATGCCCAGCATACCGATGCGCACCAATCCAACCGCAACCTGCTCCTGTCCGAGAACGCCGAAGTCGATACCAAGCCACAGCTGGAGATCTACGCCGACGACGTCAAATGCAGCCATGGCGCCACCGTCGGCCAGCTCGAACCCGACCAGATCTACTACCTGCGTTCGCGCGGGCTGGACGACGCCTCGGCGCGGGCCCTGCTGACTTTCGCCTTCGCGGAAGAGATGGTCAACCGGCTAGGCCTGGCCTCCTTGCGCACGCGGCTGGAGACGCTCTTGCGCGGCCACTTGCCCGAGCCGGTGAAGGTGCTGACATGAGCACGGCCGCGCATGAATTCAGGGCACTGTGGGGCACGGCCCCGGCCGCGGGCCTGGACGTCATGCGGCTGCGCTGGGATTTCCCCATCCTGCGGCAGATGGTCAACGGCAAGCCGCTGGTCTATCTGGACAACGCAGCCACCAGCCAGAAGCCACAGAGCGTGATCGACTGCGAGGCACATTACTACGCCGCGCTCAATGCCAACATCCATCGTGGCGTGCACACCCTGAGCCAGCTCGCGACCGATGCCTACGAGGCGGCGCGCGACGCGGTGCAAGGATTGATCCACGCGGCCCGGCGCGAGGAGATCGTGTTCGTGCGTGGCGCCACGGAGGCGATCAACCTGGTGGCGGCCAGTTTCGGACAACGCCTGCGGCCCGGCGACGAGATCCTGGTCAGCGCGATGGAGCACCATTCCAATATCGTGCCGTGGCAACTGGCGTGCGAGCGCACGGGTGCCATCCTGCGGGTGGCGCCGATCAACGACGCGGGCGAACTGCTGCTGGAAGAATTCGAGCGCCTGCTTGGCCCCCGCACCAGGCTGGTTGCAGTGACCCATCTCTCCAACGCCCTTGGCACGGTCAACCCGGTGCGGTACCTGATCGAACTGGCGCATGCCAGGGGCATTCCGGTACTGGTCGATGGGGCCCAGGCCGTGCCGCACTTCAAAGTCGATGTGCAGGCGCTGGATTGCGATTTCTACGCATTCTCGGGGCACAAACTCTACGGCCCCACCGGCGTTGGCGTGCTCTACGGCAAGGCCGCGCTGCTCGATGCCATGCCGCCTTACCAGGGCGGGGGCGACATGATTCGGGAAGTCACTTTCCGCAAGACCACTTACAACGACCTGCCCTTCAAGTTCGAGGCCGGCACGCCCAATATCGCCGGCGTAGTCGGCCTGGGCGCTGCGATCGACTATGTGAGTGCGGTGGGCCTGGACGCCATCGCGGCCCACGAGCACGCGCTGCTCGCCTACGCCACCGGGCAGGCGGCGCAGATTGCCGGCCTGCGCATCATCGGCACGGCGGCGGACAAGGCGAGCATTCTCTCGTTCGTCCTGGATGGCGTGCATCCCCATGACGCAGGCACCATCCTCGACCTGGAAGGCGTGGCGGTCCGTGCGGGCCACCATTGCGCGATGCCCGTGATGGAGAGGTTCGGCGTGCCTGCCACGGTGCGTGCGTCGTTCGCGCTATACAACACGCGGGAGGAGGTGGATGCGCTGTTGCGCGCCGTGCGCAAGGCACAGGAGGTATTTGCCTGATGTCCGATCTGCTCGATCTTTACCGGGAAGTTGTGGTCGACCACAGCCGCTCGCCGCGCAATTGCAGGCGGCTGATGGGCGCGAACCGCAGCGCCGAGGGGTTCAACCCCCTGTGCGGTGACCGGCTGACGCTGTACCTGAGGGTCAGCGACGGCGTGATCGAGGATGCGAGCTTCGAGGGTTCCGGCTGTGCCATCTCCACCGCCTCGGCATCGCTGATGACCGAGGCGCTCAAGGGTAAGACCGAGGCGCAGGCACAGGCGTTGTTCTCCGGCTTCCATGCGCTCGTGACCGGATCTGGCCCGGCGCAGGCCGGCGCGCCGCTGGGGAAGCTGGCCGTGCTGGGCGGCGTACGCGAGTTTCCGGCGCGTGTGAAGTGCGCGACGCTGGCCTGGCATGCCATGCACGCCGCCCTGCAAGGCAGCGCCCAGCCGGTCTCAACGGAGTGATGCGATGAGCATGATCGATTGGCTGCGCAAGGCCGAGGCACACGAAGCCAGGCTCGAGCCTGGCCTCGATACGATGGAGGGACGGGTGATAGAGGCGCTGCGCACCGTCTATGACCCGGAGATCCCGGTCAATATCTACGACCTGGGCCTGGTCTACAGCCTGTCCGTGGACGACGCCGCCGGCAAGGTGGGCATCCGCATGACGCTGACCGCGCCGGGCTGCCCGGTGGCGCAGACCTTCCCCGGCGTGGTCGAGAGTGCCGTCATGGAAGTCGGCGGCGTGGACGAAGTCGAGGTTGAACTGGTATGGGATCCGCCCTGGTCGCGAGAGCGGATGAGCGAGGCGGCGCGGCTGGAACTGGGGTTGCTCTGAAATGAGCGAATGGATCGATGTCGCTCCGGCCGACGAATTTGCGCCCGGGACTTGCCGCAGCGTTGACGTCGACGGCCTGCAGGTCGCGGTATTCAATGTGCGCGGGAGCTACTACGCCGTCGAGGACATGTGTTCCCACGAGGCGGAGCCGCTATGTGGTGGCGACATCGAAGGCGAGGAAGTCGTCTGCCCGCGCCACGGTGCGCATTTTTCCCTCATCACGGGGGCGGCGCTGTCCCCGCCGGCTTACGACCCGGTGGCGATTTTCCCGGTCCGGGTCGTGGACGGCAAGGTACAGGTCAAGGATGATCGCTGGGACTAGGGGGCAACGTGCTGCTTCTCCAATCCGAAATCCCTCTTCAGCTTTCCGGGCAGAAGATCCAGCTCACGGTCGCGCGCTTTGCGACATCGGCGAGAGGGGATACCGTCAACTAACCAACATGCGAAAGGCGCTCCCATGTCGCGCATGCTCATCGGCCTCGGCCTGATCCTGGTAGCTGGAGGACTCCTCTGGCCCTGGCTGTCCGGGCTCGGACTCGGTCACTTGCCCGGGGATATCGTTATTCATCGCCATCACTTTCACCTCTACCTTCCCTTTACGACCTCGCTGCTCCTCAGTGCGGCGGCGTCGTTCATTCTTTGGTTAATAGGTCGGTGAAGCGGGCGCTTGGCCTGTTACCCGGGTGTCGGCGCGTGATTGCGGCAGGAACCGCGCCTGGTTGGCCTGGTCTTCCCCGAAGCCTGCCCTTCATAGGACAGAACAGCCAGTCCTCGGACTGTGGCGTTGTTGTTTGGCCTTGTGCCGGCGCTGGTCCGGCATATATTGAAAGTCCTTCCAGTGCAAGCTTCCAGAAGCCCGTATGCTCTACCAGTTCATCGAGTATCAGCGTTCGCTGATCGAGCCGTGGACGGCGTGGGCGGCGCAGGCCACCAACGCGTTCACCGACCGCGACTGCTTCCTTGCCCATATTCCAGGGGCGTCCTGCTTCGCCGCGAGCTATGAAATGCTCTACCGTCTAGGCAAGACATATGGGAAGCCCGCCTTTGGCATCACCGCGTTCGACGCGGACGGCCGTGTCGTGGCTGTGGACGAGCAGGTCGTGCTGGAGCGGCCATTTTGCCGCCTGCTGCGCTTCGCACACGACCCGGTTGCCGCGCCCGGACGAAAGCCGGCCGTGCTGGTGTGCGCGCCGCTGGCGGGCCATCATGCCGTGCTGCTGCGTGAAGTCGTGGAAATGCTGCTGCCCGCCCATGAGGTCTATGTGACGGACTGGCGCGATGCGCGCTACGTACCCGTGGCCGAGGGGCCGTTCCGCCTGGACGACTGCGTCGGCGAGATACAGGCGTTCATCCGGCAAATCGGCGGGCAACGCCTGCACGTGCTTGCCGTCTGCCAGGCGACCGTGCCTGCATTGGCGGCGGTTTCTCTCTTGGCCAGCGCTGGCGAGCCGACACCAAGAAGCCTGGTCCTCATTGGCGGCCCGATCGACGCCCGCAGCAACCCGACAGCGGTCGGCAGCCTGGCGGCCCGCCAACCGCTGGCGTGGTTTGAACGCAACCTGATCTACGCGGTGCCGGCCCGATATCCCGGTGCGGGCCGCAAGGTGTACCCGAGCTTCCTGCAACATGCCGGCCTGGTGATGGCGCACCCGGCTCGCATGGTGGGTGCGCAATGGGACTACTATCTCGATCTGCTGCAGCGTGACGCGGAGCACGCCCTGGCACACCGGCGCGCTTGCGATGAATACAACGCGGTGCTCGACATGGCGGCCGAGTTTTACCTGGATACCATCCGCATCGTGTTCCGCGAGTTTCAGCTAGCCCGCAGCAGTTGGAACGTGCGGGGGCAGGCCGTGCGGCCACAGGACATCCACGACACCGCGCTGCTCACCGTCGAGGGAGAGCTGGACGACATTGCCGGCCGCGGGCAGACCCAGGCTGCGCACGAATTGTGCAGCGGTATCGCTGCGTGCAACAAGCGGCATATCACGGCACGCCAGTGCGGTCACTATGAGCTGTTCTCGGGGCCGTCGTGGCGCAGCGAGATCTATCCCCGCGTCCGCGACCTGATCCGGCAATACGCCTAGCAGCCTGGTGCTGTGCCTGCCGACCCGGCGGGGCGCTTCCCTGATGAGGGACGGGGAGGACAGGCCGGCCCGCGCATTGTCATCGCGCCTGCCACATGGGACCGCAGAAAGCGAAAAAAAACCGGAACTGTGCGGGGGTGCCCATTCCGGTTTCGCGCAGCGTGCGCGTAAGTGGTGCAGCAACGCTGCGAGGGACGAATTTAAACATATCAAGATCTGATATAGACGTCTCTTAATTCACATGTTGTTGTATGCCAACGCTGAATAGCGATTTCATGTCCGGCACGTGCGGATTTCTCCATATCTGGACGCCGAGATGGCAAGCAAGCTTTGCTCTAACCTGGCGGGCTTTCGAGCGCGTGGACGGCACCGGGTTCAGCGCAGTGGCCGGAAAGCCGCACGTAGCTCGGCGCCTCCCATCCGGTTTTCGGTAGATCGGGGACCATCAGGTCGTGCGACGACATGACTTGGTGATGCGACAAAGGCACCGCACTGTGCGATCAGGTAGCGCGCTACGCCGGCCGTCATGCTTACTCCACGCCATCCTCCACCCCGCATGACACGCTGATCTTCTCGATCAGACCGAGCAGTAGCGGCGCATAGCGCGCCACATCGCGCGGCTTTTCGCTGGGCTTGTGCGGGAAGCTGATGTTGAGTCCGTACCACTGGTGGTCCGGCCCGCGGAACGCCGCGCCCACGGCGGTCAGGTGGCCCGGCTGGTAGTTGGCGGTGCAATAGCCTTGCGCCTGGGCCTGGGCAATGCCGCGCGACAGTTCCTTGTGCAAGGCCGGCCATTCGTCGCCGGCCTTTTCCGCGATCCGTGCGAGGAAATTGTCGCGCACGCCGGCTGGCACCGCGGCCAGCCATGCCATGCCGATCGAGGTCAGTTCCATTGGAATCCGCGTGCCGGGCGCCACGCGCCGGGTGCGCGACACGCTGTCGCGGCTGTGGCGCACCGCGGCCAGGTAGACCATGGCGGTCTGGTCGGGCACGGCCAGGCCGACATTGACCTTTTCCGCCTCGGCGATCTTGCGCATCAGTGGCAGGGCGATATCAGGCACCGCGGTGGCATGGTGGAAGGCGTCCGCGAGGCTCACCACCACGGCTGCCAGCCGGTAGGCGCGCTCGGTGGTGTCATAGCGCAGGAAGCCGCCGTCCACCAGCGAGCGCGTCAGGCGGCTGACGGTGGGGCGCGGCAGACCGGTGCGCGCGGCCAGGTCGGCATTGGTCAGGCTGGACGAGCCGACTCGGAACGCGCGCAGCAGCATCAGGCCACGTTCGAGCGACTGACTGCCTTCGGTCTGGCGTGTGAAGCGGCCGGTACTGTGGGTGAGCGCACGGGTCGAAGGCAATTTGGCGCGGGAATCCGGGTGGGAATCAGGCATGCAGTTGGTGGCAGCCCCGGCAGTCCATCGCCGATGGTGCTGCCATTAATTTCAGTATCCGAAATTATAGTGTAGCGCGGCAAGGCGCATCGGCGAATACTGGGTGCCTGTCCACTTCCCGGAGCCCTTCGCCATGACCTCGGCATCCACCCCCGAAATCGTCCTGACACGTGACCAGCACGTTGCGCAGATCGAGATCTCCCGCCCGCCCCACAACTTTGTCGACGCCGATGTCATGCGCCGGCTGGCAGAAGCGCTGCTGCAGCTAGACGAGGACGACAGCTGCCGTGCCGTTGTGCTTTCGTCCGGCGTGGGCGCCTTCTGCGCCGGGGCCGATTTCAGCGGCGCCGACCAGGGCAGCGTCTCGCGCGATCCGTCGGCCTTCTACGCGCAGGCCATGAAGCTGTATCGCAACCGCAAGCCCATCGTGGCGGCGGTGGAGGGCGCCGCCATCGGCGCGGGGCTGGGCCTGGCGCTGGTGGCGGATTTCCGCGTCACATGCCGCGAAGCGCGCTTTTGCGCCAGCTTCAACCGGCTCGGCTTCCATCCCGGCTTTGGCATGAGCGTGACGCTACCGCGCCTGGTGGGCGAGCAGCAGGCCGCGCTGCTCTTGTACACGGGCCGGCGCATCGGCGGCGAGGAAGCGGTGCGCATCGGTCTGGCCGACGAACTGGTGGCGCGGGCCGAGGTGCGTGCCCGCGCGCTGGCGCTCGCGCACGATATCGCGGCCTCGGCGCCGCTGGCCGTGGAAAGCACGCGCGAGACGCTGCGCCTGGGCCTGGCCGATCGCATCGTGGAGGCTAACCAGCGTGAGCTGGCCATCCAGCGCGTGCAGTTCGCCACCGCGGATTTCCGCGAAGGCGTGGCGGCGATGGCCGAGCGCCGCGCGCCGGTCTTCCAGCGCCGCTGAGGGGGCCGCATGCAACAGCAGAAACCCGTCTGCGCCGGACCGCTCGACGGCATCCGCGTGCTCGACCTGACTTCGGTGGTGCTGGGCCCGCTGGCCACGCAATCGCTGGCCGACCTGGGTGCGGACGTCATCAAGATCGAAGGGCCGGAAGGCGACCTCATGCGCGCCAACGGCGTGTCGCGCAACCCCGGCATGAGTTCGATCTATCTGGCGCTCAACCGCAACAAGCGCTCGGTGGTGCTGGACCTTAAGACACCCGCGGGCGCGGCGGCGCTGCGCCGCCTGATCGCCGGCGCCGATGTGCTGATCCACAATATGCGCGTGGCCGCCATCGAGCGGCTGGGCTTCGGCTACGCCGCGGTGGCGGCGTTGAACCCGCGCATCGTCTACTGCGTGGCCACCGGCTTCGGTCAGGACGGCCCGCATCGCGACAAGCCAGCCTTCGACGACATCATCCAGGCGGCTTGCGGGCTGGTGTCGCTGGGCTCCGCCGCGGGCAGCCGGCCCGAGTACGTGCCCAGCCTGATCGCCGACAAGACCACCGGGATGGCGCTGGCCAACGCGGTGATGGCCGCGCTGCTGCATCGCGAGCGCCACGGCAGCGGGCAAGCGGTGGAGGTACCGATGCTGGAGACCATGGCCAGCTTCGTGATGGCCGAGCACCTGGCCGGGCTGACCTTCGAGCCCGCCACCGGCGCGGCCGGCTATGCGCGCCTGCTGCAGGGCGGGCGGCGGCCGGCGCAGACCGCGGACGGCTGGATCTGCGCGTTACCGTACACCGACCGCCACTGGAAAGCCTTTTTCCACGCCGTGGGCCGCGATGACCTGGCCGACAAGTACAATATCGCCAGCCGCGCGCAGCGCAACGCCCATATCCGCGCGCTGTACCAGCACCTCGCGGAAATCACGCCGGCCCGCACCACGGCGGCGTGGATGGCGCTGTTCGAGACGCTCGACATCCCCGCCACGCCAATCTACACACCGGACGAATTGCCGGCGCATCCGCACCTGGAAGCGGTCGGGCTGTTCCAGCAGACCGAGCATCCCACCGAGGGCCCGCTGCGCGAGATGCGGCCCACGGCGCGTTTCTCTGCCACGCCGCTGTCACTGCGCCGCCACGCGCCCACGCTGGGCGAGCACACCGACGAAGTGCTGCGCGAAGCCGGGCTGGCGCCTGAAGACATCGCCCTGGTAGCGGGCGGCCGGGACGCCGCCTGAAGCGGTACGCAAAAACAACAAAGGAGACAAGGCATGAACTTCGCCCTGGAAGAAGAACACCAGATGCTCAAGGACCTGGTGGCGCGCTTTGTGCGCGAGCAGTTGATTCCGCTCGAAGCGGGCGTGCTGGCCCGCGAGGCAGAAGGCGGCCAGCTCACGCTGCTGCCGCAGGAGCAGGACAAGCTGGACGGACTCTCGCGCGAGCTGGGCCTGTGGGGCCTTGACGCGCCGGCCGAGATGGGCGGCGCCGACCTGCCGGTGGTGGCCATGGTCGGCGTCAACGAGGAACTGGGCAAGACCGTCACGCCCTATGACCTGCCGCCCGATTCGCCGAATCTGCGCATGCTGCTCAAGACCGCCGACGCGGCCCAGCGTGCTCGCTACCTGGAACCGTACGCGCGCGGCGAAACCATCTCCGCCATCGCCATATCCGAGCCCGGCGCCGGCGGCGACCCGGCCATGATGACCACCCGCGCCGAACGCGACGGTGACGACTGGGTGCTCAACGGCCGCAAGATCTGGATCAGCCGCGCCGCCCGTGCCGACTGGACCATCGTGATGGCCGTCACCGACAAGACACGCGGCGCCCGCGGCGGCATCTCCGCCTTCCTGGTCGATCGCGGCACGCCCGGCTTCAAGGTGGAACGGCGCATCCCCATGATCGGCGGTGCCTCCACTTACGAGGTGGTGCTGGAAGACTGCCGCGTTGCGCGCACGCAGCTGCTCGGCGTGGAAGGCCAGGGCTTTGCGCCAATGCAGGCACGGCTGTCCAGCCGGCGCGTGCAGATGGCGGCCTGGTGCATTGGCCGCGCCCAGCGCGCGCTCGACATGCTGTGCGAGTACGCGCCGCAGCGCCGCACCTTCGGCGCCGCGCTGGCGGACCGGCAGGCCATCCAGTGGTGGGTGGCCGATGCCGCCACCCGCATCCACGCCTGCCGCCTGATGACTTACGAGGCTGCGGCGCGCATCGACGCCGGCGACGAGGCGCGCACCCAGGTCTCGATGATCAAGGTGTTCGCCACGGAGATGGCCTGGGACGTGATCGACCACGCCATGCAGGCCTTCGGCGCGATGGGCATGACCAAGGAAATGCCGCTGCAGCAGATGGCCAACGAGACGCGGCTGATGCGCATCTACGAAGGCCCTTCCGAAGTGCACCGCTGGGTCATCGCGCGGGACCTGCTCGGCCTCAAGCGTTAGCACGCTGCAACAGCGAACCACGGAGCCCCCGAACCATCGACACACCCGCACCGG
This sequence comes from Cupriavidus sp. CuC1, assembly GCF_044627735.1. Taxonomy (NCBI): domain Bacteria; kingdom Pseudomonadati; phylum Pseudomonadota; class Betaproteobacteria; order Burkholderiales; family Burkholderiaceae; genus Cupriavidus; species Cupriavidus sp. CuC1. The sequence continues at coordinate 60,451 of NZ_JBIUHC010000029.1, forward strand.
CGGAACGCACTGCCGGGCGGAGGACCAAGGAGACAACATGACCCGACCCATGAGCGGCTCGCGGCGCCGGTTCGCCATCCTGGCCGGCGCCGCCGTCGCGGCTGGCCTGGCAGGCGCGCCGTTCGCCGCGCTGGCGCAGCCGCAGGCATTTCCCAGCCGGCCGATCCGCTTTATCGTGCCGTTCCCGTCCGGCAGCGGTACCGACATGACCGCCCGCATGTTCGCCAAGAAGATCGGCGAGCTGACAGGGCAGGGCGTGGTGGTGGAGAACAAGCCGGGTGGCAACGGCTTTATCGGCGTCCAGACACTGCTCAGCGCGCCGGCCGACGGATACACGGTGTTTATCGGCAGCAACTCCACGCTGTCCACCAATGCCGCGACCTTCCGCAAGCTACCCTACGACCCGCTGACCGACTTCACTCCCATCACGCTGCTGTCGCGCGGGCCGTGCCTGATCATCGTGCCCGCCAGCTCGCCGTACCACACGCTCAAGGCGCTGGTGGAGGATGCGCGCAAGCGGCCCGGCGCGCTCAACTACGGCACCGGCTCGGTGTCGTACACGCTGTACAGCGAATGGCTGAACGAGCAAAGCCGCATGAAAACCACGGGCGTGCCCTACAAGGGCGCGGGCGACGCGATCAATGGCGTGATGGCCGCCAACGTGGACTTCGCCGTGGTGGACGCCAGCGGCGCGATCGAGCTGGTCAAGGGCGGCAAGGTGCGCGCGCTGGCCTACACGGCGCCCCAGCGCTCACCGCTGCTGCCGGGCGTGCCGAGCGCGGCCGAAGCCGGCGTGCCGGACTTCCTGGCCTACAACTGGGTGGCGGCGGCGGTCTCCGCCAAGACACCTGCGCCCATCGCGCAACGCCTGGGCGACCTGTTCGCCCAGGCCGGCGCCGCCGACGACGTCAAGGAGTACTACCAGCGCCAGTCCACCTCGCTGATCCTGTCCACGCCGGCGGAACTGCGCGACTACCAGAAGGACGAGATAGCGCGCTGGAAGCGGCTGGCGGCGATCGCGAAGATTGAGCTGCAGTAACAGGAGAGCACATCGCGCAGGGAAGGGGGCTGATGCCCCCTTACGCTTCTTAAAGGATCAGCGCAGCACGATCTTGTCATCATCATTCTCGGTAGCGTGGCTACCGGAGTGCAGCGGTGAATCCGCTCCGTGACGGTCAACTCGCGATCGGTGCGCATGAACCCTTTGGCGAGACTTTCCAACTGGAAAGCCCGTAACGTCGGATCGTTGTTGATTCCGATTCCGTTCACCCGAACGTACCCCGCGCCAGATCTTTTTCAAATTCCGTGGTCCACGCGGTGCCATGTCCGATTCGGTACTCCATTTCCTTGAGCGTCGACCTGCGGACGACGGTGACATAGCCCTGGAGAGGGTAGACCTCGTCGACGACGTCGGTCGTGTCGGTTTCCTGAAGCAAAAAATCGGCCTCGGCAAGCTGGTGACGGTGCAAGATGGCGACGAAATCCGCTTTTTCGTCCGGCGCGATCACTGACATTTGGCGTCCTCCCGATATTGAACGCTCGACTTTTCCAAGATAGCACAGCGTCAACGCCGTGGTGGTACGGCGGCGCGCGTTCGGGCGCGCCGCGCTACCACGGAATCGGCTGGCGATCACGAAAAAAGCCGCCGCTGGGCCCGGCTTCAGGCAGCGTTGCGAGCCAGACGACGGTGTCGATGCCCTGCTCGGGCGAACGCGGTGCATCGAGGCCACCCAGGTCGGTCCGGCACCAGCCAGGGCACACCGAGTTGACCTTGACGCCGCTGTCGGCCATCTCGGCGGCCAGGATGCGCGTGACGGCATTCAGCGCCGTCTTTGAGATACGGTAGGCCGGCACGCCGCTGGCCATGTCCGCGAGCTGACCCATGCCGGAAGCCAGATTGACCACCCGGCCGGCGCGGCTGGCGCGCAGCAGGGGTGCCAATGCCTGTGTGACCCGCAGTACGCCGAAGAGATTGGTTTCCAGGGTGGTGCGCAAGGTCTCGAGCGGCAGTTCGAGCAAGCTGGTGCTGTAGTGATCGAGCGAGACGCCGGCGTTGTTGATCAGCACGTTTACGCGACCGAAGCGTTCGGCCAGCCACATGGCCAGCGCGGCCACCGAATGATCGTCGGTGACGTCGAGCGGCTGGCATGCGAGCGAGTGGCCGGTAAGCGCGAGCCGGGCCCGCAACGCCTCGAGGTCCGCCGGCTTGCGCGCCGTGGCGACGACCAGGTGGCCTTCGACCGTGGCTAGATGGCTCGCGGCTGCGCGGCCCAGGCCGCGACTCGCGCCGGTGATGACGGTGATCGGTTGGCTGCCCATGCTGGCGCCTCCTTATCGGCGAGGGCGGCATCGGCGTCGGACATCATGGCCGCCCGGCGCATGAGGAAAGCGGCCAGTTCGATGCTGGCGTCAATGCATTCTGTCTAGCAGGTGAGGTGCAGGATCGCATTGGCGCCGCGGGGGTGCTCCTCCAGCCTTGCGATGGCTTCGGCGGTCGGAAGAATGACCAGTTCGACGTGGCGATGCCTGGCCTCGCGCTTCACATCTTCCATCACCGGCAACGCACCGGTGCCGGTGCCGATAACCAGTCGGCTGCAATTCCAGGGTATGTCTTCCCTGACGGATAGCGGTGTGTGCCCGAATGCTTCGCGGAATTGCCTGGATGGCCTCTTCTTGCGTTTGCGAACCTTACCCTGATCGATGACCACGTCATGCTGGTAGGTCACGCCGTCAATACAGACGGACCCAAAGGAAAATGCTTCGAAGCGCATACGTACCTCCACTGGGACGCTGGCCGGTGACAGTGGCTCATGACTCGTTCTTGTGAAGTTTGCCGGTGCTGGTTACCGAAACCACGTCCAGGTCGAAGAATGGGCTGTCCTGGGGCGGCGGTGGCAATCCCGCGCCCCAGGCGCTGATGGCAAGCTTGATGTATTCGGCCATCTGCTCGTCGGACACGTCCTTGGGTTGGTCAATGATGACCACGTACCGATGATTGCTCATGGTGCATCCTTATCGGCTGGCAGCGAAGATGCTCCAGGTTGCCATGGTGCCGCGCTCTCGTTTTGCATGGCACCGCGATTGCCCTTCATGCTCTGTGCCGCCGCCACGCCAGGTATTTCCTGTCACGCCTTGAGTATAGGGGGCACACCTGGCTGCGCACCCTGCAAGCCGGGGCAGGTCGCCCCCCTGGAGCGGGCGCGGGCAGCGACCATGGAGTGCGTGTCCTAGCGTTTGCGATGCTTACCGGCGCGCGGCGCATCGTCGGCCGGATCGGGCATCAAGTCCTTGTCCAGCACGTCATCGATGTTGGGCGGTGCAGGCGGGTGCTCTTCCCGCTCCGCGCTCCGGTCTGCCCGGTCCGCGGGGGTATCCGCGGGAATACTCTCGGCGGCGCGCGTGATCTCGTTCATGCCTTCTTCCGGCGCGTCATCCTCGTCCGGGTCATGGCCATGGGGGAAATCGATCGGTTCTGCCGCCCGTTCGGTGAATTCGTCAACGGCCTCCTCGATGTTCTCCCACACGTCTTCCAGTTCAGTGGAATCCAGGATGCTGGGAATGGTGCGATCCGTGCGCGGCCGACCCGGTGAACCGGTTCGCCGCGTCTTGCCAGAATCCACCTTGTGCGGCTTTTTCATCGTCAACTCCTGACCGACGATCGTGGTCATGCTTTGTGCAAGCACGCGTATGTTTCAATAATAAGCACGCAATGAGCGCGGTGTGAAGCATAGGTGCCTGATGCGGTACTGGGCATGCGAGGCTGCCAGGAGATTCGCCAGAACGGAAGCTCCGGAACGCCATGGAGAAGATATTCCGTTATTCCGTTATTCCGTTATCGCCTCGCTTGCCGAGACAGTATCCTAGAATGGAGTGCCGAACAGCCGGAACTCGCTGGGATCGCAAGGTCCAGCGTGTCCCTGCACCAAGCAGGATGGAGGCGCGTCATGCCCACCTATCAGTACCGTTGTGAAAAATGCGGTGAGGTTTTCGACCGCGCGGAACATCTCGCCGAGCATGAAGCCGGCCACCCATCTTGCCCCAAGTGCGGCAGCAAGACGGTGCAGCACATGCCAACGCCGTTTGTTGCGAAGACGGCGAGAAAGAGCTGAGGTCTGCCCAGCCTCGATGGCGGGGGCGAAATCGTGGCGGTAAGGGACGCTGAGCGAATCACGTCCCCGTGTGTCGTTTTCTGCTCCGGCGCAGCCTCGTCAAAGGCGCTTAGCTGAACGGCATTACCGCCGAAGCGGGGCTTTGTCTCAGGCATCTCCGATGCGCCGGCTGTGCAGGTCGGCGCACAAAGTTGCTTGTGTTCCTATTGGGCTATGCGACGACTATCTCCAGTTCACCGTGTTGCCCAAAGTCGTGGCCAGGGTGGCGCAGGGGCGGCCTTCGTGCCAAAGACTGCGCTCAGGTAATGGCGCCTCGCCGCGTGCGTTGCGGGTCACCGGATACCTGCGAGCCTGGTGACGTTCCCGGGGCTATCTAGGCTATCTGAGCTCGCAATGCATGCACAACGCAGAGGATCGCGCGGCGTTCCGGAACTCGGGCGAGGCTTGAAGCTCAGGCGGAGCCTCATCAACAGGGATACGGGAGAAGCCCCAGCGCGCGAAATAGGCAGGAGCCGATGTGGATAAGAGAAACGCGTGGCGTGCCTCGGTACCGCGAGCGCGGACCAGGAGCTTTTCGACGAGGCGGCTCGCGATACCTCTATCACGATAAGCAGGCTCCACAGCGACGGACCGGATAACAATGGATTGCCCATGACACTCTGCGGCGGCACAGCCAACAAGACGGTCATCACAAAGCGCAATTTGGAAGCTATCGAGAATCTCCTCCAGATTCTCAGTGGCTAGGCCGCATTGAGTTAGCAATGCAGCTATGTTCCCCGTATCGGCTTGGGAAGCCGGACGGAGATAAACGTGGGTCAGCATGAAAGGGTCTCCGGTCAGTGCTCGATGGTGCTCGATGTGGCTGTAGGCCGCCGTGGCACTTTGTTGATGCTGCGGGTCAGTACCCACTACTGATGCCGCGCAACTATTTTTGCAGCAGGTTATCGCTTGAACGCTCCCATGACAAGCCTGATTCAATTTGTATCACGATGTGATAAACTCCTCACCGCAAGACTCAAGCACAGCCCGCCAGTGTGGCAGCAGAACATGAAGATACCGTGAAAACCCTGGTATGTGATTCCCGGCTATCTTGATTGGTGCGGGGAGCACGAGGCGGAGCACTTCCAGTATTGCATCGCTTATCTCCCCCCGCGTACTCGTTGCAAGCAAAGCTGCACAGTACATTATGGCGTCGGATAGCCGGACGGCAGAACTGATCGATTTCCCCGATGGACATGAGCCGGGCGCGAATGACGCGCCGCAGCACCGGGGGCCAGGGCCCACCGTTCGAACAACCCGTTGCGTGCTCGACGTGGGCGATTATTCGACCCTGAGAACACCCTTCATATTCGGGTGCAGCGTGCAGGAATAGGGGAAATCCCCCGTTTTGCGCGCAACATATCGCCACGACGAACCAGCAATGATGCTGTGCGAGTCGAACACCCCTGGTGCAGTGACAGTGTGGGGATATGGATCCTTGTTGATCCACACGATGGTATCGCCTCGCTTGGCGCTAATGGTCTCGGGTTCAAACCTCGCGCCCTCGATCACCACCGTGTGACCGACCGTCTTCTCTGCGGCCATTGCGCTGGCACCAGCGCAGAGCAGGCCCCACGCAATGGCCAGCGCAGCCGCGCGCAGATGTGTTCGCGCACGCCGATCGTGTCGTGTCGGTAGTAGCTGCATGGACGTCGTGCTTCTGCAGAGACTACTTGGCGAGGGCGGACTGGATCATCTTCGCATGCTCCAGGTGCCCCACAAACGCTGGGCGCACAGCAACCAGCAGCGCCTTGAGTTCCGCATTCTGCGCACTGGGGATCAGGGTTTTGTCGAGTGCGTCAATCACTTGCTCGTGATACGCGACCTCGTGGTCGATATACGCCTTGTCGAAGCTCTCGCCCTTGAGTCCCTTCAGGGTCTTCAGGTTCTCCACGCCTCCAGACTGCAGACTCTCACTCGTTGGATTCTTCTCCGGAGTGACCTTCAGCTTTTTTACCAGAGCCACCGCCTGTTTATTCACGCCGGTATGGTCCGTGACCATCTGTTTTCCGAAGGCCTTCACGTCGTGAGCGTGGCCGCTCTTCTCTGCCATTTTTCCTGCTTCAATGTCGACTTGATTTGCTGTTACGACGATCGCCGCAATCTGCGCGTCGTTGGGTGTTTGTGCCACGGCTCCAACTGCGACGAGGGCCAAGAGTGCGCCAAACATTACGGAGATACTTTTCATTGTTCTGCTCCTCAGCGATGAGTTAGCCGCATACGCATAGCGCGCATTGGCGGTGGGCTTCTCGTGCCGCTCGATGTTTGGATCGGGGGCGCCAAGAATGGGATTGCTGTCCTTAAAGGCATCGACGGCAACACATTGAATATAGGCCAGACGATGAGGATTTACATTCCCTTTGGACCACACGAAGATGAAGCGGCTACTTACGCGCGGCCGTCGTGCTCGGTATATACCCTGAGCCCGTCGCGCAACGGAGGGAAAGCTGGATGAAGGCTTGCCACGTCTACGATGCAAGGGCTTCTCTTACGGTCAGGGCGTGCGTCCGGCCGGGGGGCAGCCCCGAATCATCGGCAAGACAAGAGCAACGAGGAGACCTTCTTGAAAACGATACACACAGCCCTCGCGCTGGCGATCGGCGCGGCCTGTGCCGGCCACGCCAACGCGCAATCGAACGTGACGCTCTACGGCCTCATCGACACCACCATCAGCACCATCAGCAACGCCAACGCAAAAGGCGATCGCCTCACCGGCTACCACCAGCCCGCCTGGTTCAGCGGCAACCGCTGGGGCCTGACCGGCGCGGAAGACATTGGCTTTGGCACCAAGGTGATCTTCAAGCTGGAGAGCGAGTTCCAGAGCTACAACGGCGCCATGGACACCCCCGGCGTGCTGTTCAACCGTGACGCCTGGGTCGGCATCAACAGCGATGTCTTCGGCAAGCTGACCTTCGGCCGCCAGAATGCGCTCGGACGCGACCCGATGGCCTCCGGCCTCTACGGCGATCCCTACGGCCCGGCGGCCATCACCACGGAAGAAGGCGGCTACACAAACAACAACAACTTCAAGCAGCTGGTGTTCTACGCAGGCAGCGCCACCGGCACCCGCATGGACAATGGCGTGGTGTGGAAGAAGCTGTTCGACAACGGCCTGACCGCCGGCGCGGCGTATCAATTCGGCGAAGTGCCGGGCGCGCCGTCGCGCAACACCACGGAAACCGTCACCCTGGGCTACAACGGCGGCAATTTCCACGTCTCGAGCTTCTTCACGCAGGCCAACGTGAATGGCCAGCGCAACCGTACCTATTCGGCTGGCGGCAACTATGTGTGGGGCATCGTGCGCGCCAGCGCAGGATATTTCCACTACACCGCGGAACAGGGCGCGCTGGGCCAGCGCAAGGACGACGCCTACACCGTGTCGCTCAAGGTCGACCCGGCAGGCGCCTTCGACTATGAGATCGGCTACCAGATGATGAAGGCCGGCCACGCCGCCCTGAATGCCGATGGCTTCACGATCAACGCTTACGGCAACACCGCTAGTTCGACCGCAACCGACAGCGGCCGCAAGAACACGGTGTACGGCTCGATCTTCTACCACTTCTCGAAGCGCACCGAGGTCTACCTGGCGGCCGACTACATGTTCCTGCAGCACGGCTATCACGCCGCGCAGTCGAACGGCTTCGCGCACCAGAGCGAGTTCGCCGTGGGTATGCGCACGCGCTTCTGATCCCATTTGCATCGGTCCCGTGCCTCGCGGCGCGGGCCTGGCTCCGAACTTTCCTTGTCCCGGCCACAAGCCGGGTTTTTTTCGTTCTGGCGGCTTCGTTCCGTGCTTCAGGTTTGCTGCCGTCGCCCACTTGTTGGTTATGCCCGCGTGCTGGAAAACACCACGGGCTTCGCGTCAAGTGGCTCCTTGCTAAGCCACCCCTCTCCCCAGCCTTCTGCCCCTGAGGGGAGAGGGAGCGACAGCCGTCGTCATGGCGTGTGGTGTTGGCCCATCCGTCGGCTCCGTTCAATGCCACTGGTCTGCTCCCCTCTCCCACTTGTGGGAGAGGGGCCGGGGGAGAGGGCGGGCGCTCGCAGGAAGTCCGGCGAACCAAGCAAAAAGGCCCACGCCGACGGAGAGTCGGCGTGGGCAAGGGAGATAGCGTCCCGGCGCGTGCGTAGCGCTATTGCGGCGCGCCGCGAAACTAAGCTCAGGCCGGGTTGCCCGGCTTCCATTTGAGCAGGCGGTTTTCCAGCGTGGTAAGCAGGAAATCCGCGGCGAGCGCTACCACGGCCAGCACGATCATGGCGGCGAACACGCCGCTGGCATTGAAGGCGCCCTGCGCGGTGGCGATCAGCGGGCCAATGCCCTGCTTGGAGCCCAGGAACTCGCCCACCACGGCACCGACCAGCGCGAAGCCAAAGCTGACGTGCAGGCTGGCCAGGATCCAGCTCAATGCCGACGGCACCACCACGGCAAAAGTCAGTTGCCGTTTGGAGGCGCCGAGGATCTGCGCATTGGCGATCAGGTAGCGGTCGGCCTCGCGCACGCCCTGGAAGGCATTGCCGAACACCACGAAGAACACCATCACCACCGCCAGCGCCACCTTGGAGGCCATGCCCAGGCCCAGCGCCTGTCTCCTTCCTGTTTTGTGGTGCCCGGGCCCGGCGACCGGGCCGTTGTGGGGTTTGTAAGGCGACCCCCGCCATACTTGCCCGGGGGCACGGCATTGAGGTCGAGTCATTCTAGGCAGCAGAATCCTTCAGCCAGCTTTCTCCGCCGTTAGGGGAAGGTCCCGATGCGGGCCGGTCTCGCTGGAGCCCGGCCTCACATGGTCACCGCCCCCTGTGGCCGGGGCATCGCCGCACTGCAACGACTCGGGGTCGATCGCCCCGCCGCCCAGTTCAATGGCGAATGTGCCCGCAGCATAGTAGTCGGCGCCATGGCATGGGATTGACGCGAATCACTGCCGCGACGCGGGCGGCTGTGGGGCGGGGCGTCCTGTCACGGCCGCGCGGCGGCACCGCCTAAAACGATCGGAAGAGCAAGATCCGACCCGCGCGCCACTTTCCACCAGATGTAAAGATTATTCACTGGCATGTAGCAACGCCTGGACCAATACTTCAGCGCGGTCGCCAAAATTAATAGAAATATTCATTAAATACTTTATGAAATATTTGTCATAAAGTTTAACCGACGGATCAAATTTACGGGAGTACCCATGCCTGACAATAAACTGATCGGCTTTTACCCTTCTGGATGGATCTCTGGGAGTGTAGAAAACACGCTGCAACGCGATGGCTCCATCTCTGTCGTTCCCGAACTGCCCAGCGGGTCGATAATCCTGGGCATCGCGGTGCTGCCCATCCACATCTATTCCAACGATCCCCATCCGGAACCATTTCCCGGTCTGGTGGTGAACTTCACAACCGATGGCCGCGGCTTTATCCTGCGAGCGGAACCCTACAATCCTCGCGATTCAATTCAGTCATTCGAATGGCAGGTGACATATGGCCAGGCGCCTGCCGGTTATCAACCAAGGGGCTGGGTCTCCGGCGTCACCGCCAACGCATCATTGCCGCAGAAAATCAACACGGGCCTCGCGCGCGACGTCGCCATTGCGGGGGTATCGATTCTCCCGATCCATATCTACAACAATGATCCGAATCCCGAGCCCTGGCCCGGTCTGGCCGCGGAGTTCACGGAGGCGGGAAATATCTTTCTCAGTTCGGATGGCACCGGGCCCCGCGACAGTATCGATTGGTTCGAATGGCAGACCCTGCTTGGTCCATATGGAGCCAGTCCCGCACGCATTGGCTGGCTCTCCGGCGTAACGGGCAATGCCGAACTCCCCATGCAAGTCACGCCGGCTGTCCCGGCTGGCTACGGCATTGTGTCGGTGACGGTTCTTCCCATACATATCTACGATAACGACCCCAAGCCCGAGCCATGGCCCGGATTGCGCGTAAAATTCCCAACCCCGCAAAGCTTCACCATTCAGGCGGTCCAAAACAACCCTCGCGACAGCATTAGCTGGTTCGAATGGCAGGTTAGCTACGCCGCCCTCGAGTAACGAGGCCTGGCAAGGACGTCGGCCGCCCGGGGCATCTGACCGGGCGTGCCGTGCGTTCAAGGCTGGATCTCCTCCTTGCCGAGATCGGGCCGAAACTGTCAAACACTTCGCACTTAGCGGCGATGTAATCAGATCCTGTCGCACTACTTTTCTCGTTGAGGAGGAGCGATCCGCATGCCTCTGCCAGGGCACCAATTCCATCTGGGTAGTGCCCACACGCAGTGATAGACGTCGTCGTTCGACGAGCGACCACATGGACGCTTTGGGTTAAGATCTGGCAGCCTTCTTAGCTCATTGCGGAGACTTGCTTGAAACATCGTTCCCAACGGTTCATTTGGTTGCTTGTCTGCACTCTCCTGGTGCTTGGAGCATTTAGAACTGCTGCTGCAGAAACGCTGACGATCAATGCGGCCATCAACAAGGCAGGCCGCCAGCGTATGCTGTCTCAGCGCATAGCCAAGGCCTACTGCCAGATTGGACTAGGCGTCGAGACGGAGCGCTCAAAGAGAATCCTCGATCAATCCGTGGCGCTCTTCGATAAACAGCTGGTGGAACTGAAAGCCTTCGCGCCTACGCCCGAGGTCAAGGAGACCTACGGCAAGCTCGAGCAGGCGTGGCTCTCCTACAAGGCGTTGCTCTCCGGCAGCGAGCCGAATCTCGAGAGCGCGAAGAAGGTCGCACAAGCGAGCGACGATGTGCTCAAGCTCGCGAACGAGGGAACGGTGCAACTCGAGAAGCACTCCGGTACCACGATGGGTAAGCTTATCAACGTTGCCGGTCGCCAGCGGATGCTGTCGCAGAGAATTGCAATGTTCAACATGTTCCGCGCTTGGGGCATCACATCTGCGAAGATGACACGGGACTTGGACGCCGCGGTGAAGGAATTCGCGGCTGCTCAGGAATTTCTCGCTGCTGCGCCGCAAAACACGGCTGCGATCAGTGGCGAGTTGCAACTCGCCAACGCGCAGTGGCTTTTCTTTGACGAGGCGCTCAAACAGGCGGCCGGCACTCGCGCAGAGCAATTGAGGAATATCGCCACCACCAGCGAGCGTATTCTTCAGGTCATGGATAGGGTCACCGGCATGTATGAGGTAACCACCAAGTAGTCTGCACTGAAGCGCGCCATTAAGTTGCCTGCAGCACAGTTGGATGCCTTGATCGCCCGCTTGGGCCACGGCAAACAGGCGCGCCCTTTGCGGGGATGCCAGCGCGGTGATGTTTAGCCAGGTGCGGGGCACGAGGGTGGTCTTGGCGCTTCTTGAATTTGAATTTCCAGGGTACCCTTGATCTTCTTGCCGCAACAATACTAATATGACATCTCGCTGGTCCTGCGTGATCAGCCGACATCAGGTCCGCCGGTATTTCAATACAGCACGCCGGCAACCGCACGTAGCATGTCCAGGACGCACACTGCAGCAACGTAGTGCCTACGCTCAGGAGCCGCTGATGCTGACCCCGCATGAACTTGCAACGCTGATGTTAATCAAGGACACCATCCATCCATCCGAACTCGATCCGGCTGATTTCAGTACGTTGGTAGAGCGCCAGCTCGCGAGATGGGAACAAGTCTCGCCGGGATGCCATCGCGCCCTGGTCACTATCGAGGGCCATGTTTTTCTCAAATCGATTCAACGGCGGGGGATGGGCGACTGCCTGCGGTAGCAAGTCCGCCAACGCTAACCTTGCAGGCCAGGCGGCGAATTTGTGCAACAGCCCGCTGCACAATTGGCTTCGTTCCGCCTGCACACACTACTGGACTCTCTCCAATGAGTAGCGCGAATGGCATGTGTCCATGCAGCAGGGCAGGCCTGGTCGCGCAACATTTTGGTCATGCAAATTGAGACCTCAACAGCATGAACGAGGCGGCATGCAGTCGACAACGCCGCCGGTCGGCAAAGACGAAATCAGGTTTAAATAATCCTGTATGGCGTTCTCGCGGTGGGGGGACCTACACTTTGTAAAATTCGACTTCGATCGGGAGTGGCGCCATGCAGGAAGGTAGGTTTTCCAAAGGCTACATAGAGTTAGCTCGTAGCCTGGCGGAGGCGACGGGCCGTCGACTCGTTCGCGAGGATGGCCCGGCGGCGGGAGATCTGGTCACTGTGCATAGCAGCATGGATCCCGAAGTCGTGTTCGATCTGCGAGTAACCGCCAGTGCAGGCCCGGAATCCTGGACCTGCGTCCTCTTGGGGATCGAGCGCGACGCGACCTCACTCGTAGCCTTCGATGGGCTGGAACTAGGTGAGGAACTGACGGTATCCCGGGCCGAGATTGCAGGAATCATCCGTTGTGGTGGTATCCATTAGCCTGCCGCATTTGCGCTGAGGCAACGTCAACGCATTGCTGGCTGGCGGTGGCTTGCGGTGCTAACCGGATCGGTAAAGCGTCCCGGTTAGCGGCCCTTGCAGGTGCGTCGGGCGGCCCATGCGCTTGCCCTGGGCTAGTGTCCCGCTCCGCTGATTCGTTCGCAAAGTCTGTTGAGCTTGGAGCAGGAATTGTAGGTTGGGGGAAAGGTGCGATGTGTATTGCTTGTGGCCCGCTGACGCGGGGGGGCTCTTGTGGGCGGGGTTTTCATGCTTCTAGCTGCTGGCGCGGCTGTACGGTGTTGGCCGTTTTAGAACGTGTGAGATGTCACTTTTCTTTACTCGCGGGCCCTCGTAAAGAAAAGTAACCAAAAGAAAGCGATCCTTGCAGGAGGCTGGCGTAGCGTCATTGGGGACCCCAATGGTTTCGTCGTACGGCCCTGGGTGCTAATGGACTCGTGCCGTTACCAGTTTAGATCACCACGAGCCAGCCAGTGCCCAGGGTTTCGTGGTGCCCCCCCCCCCGGTAGCGGCCACCACGAATTTCAGGCCGTCTGTCGGTCGCGGAGTCACTGGCCACGAAGTTGCAGGCGTCCCGTTTTCGTCGTGGGCGCGGTGGCACCGAGGAATAGATCCGATGGCATCACCACCGCGCCCACCCCACCACGAAACCATCACGATGTGATATATCGTGGCGCTTTGCGCCGGTACCGGCAGATGGGTGAATAGGCAGGGATGCCGCTACCGAGCAGCCTCACCACGAAACCAGCGCCATCCGCAGGATCGTGGCCATTCAAACCGGTAACGGCACGAGTCCATTAAAACCCGTGGCCTGACGACGAAACCACCGGGCTGCGCAACCCCGACAAGCCAGCCTCCTGCAAGGATCGCTTTCTTTTGGTTACTTTTCTTTACGAGCCCGAGTAAAGAAAAGTGACATCTCACACGTTCCAACACGGCCAACACCGTACAGCCGCGACAGCAGCTAGAAGCGCTAAAACATCGCCCAATCACGCTATTCTGCATCAGCAGCTAGAAGCATCAAAACCCCGCCCTAAAGAGCTCTCACTATTTGGCTCGCCCGCTGCAGAAGCCAAAACGATGCGTGCCCGCGCAACCAGCGACGCTGGGATACTCCGTGAACTCGCCATCAACGCAAGTTGAGACCGCTCGTCTTCGCTCAACACCAGATCCAGCTTCGGTCGTCCCATTGGCATGTTGGCATCTCCCGTTCGTCGATACCGACATCCTACAAAAATATAGATCCGTTAACAACGGAACGGGACACTAGAGCGCCGCTGTCACGATGATCTCAACCAGCAACTCGGGGCGCGCGAGCTTGGCCTCGCAAGTGGCTCGCGTCGGCACGGCATGCTCGGGAATCCAGTCCTCCCAGGCGACATTCATGCCGTCGAAGTCGCGTTCGATGTCTTTCAGCCAGATCTGCACAGATAACAGCTTCTCCTTATCGGAACCGACGCTAGCGAGGTAGCCGTCGATCTTGGCCAGCACGTCGCGTGTCTGGCCGGCGATGTCCGCGGTCGTGTCACCCGCGGTGACACCTGCTACATAGACGATGTCATTGTGGACAACCAACCGGGAGAGCCGTTTGGTGGATTGGTGACGCTGGATATTGCTCATGTGAATTCCTCTTGTCGGTGGTAGTGGTGTTGATGCTGGCGTGAACAGTGGGTTGGAACACGGGCCACGCCTAGTCGTGCAAAGCTGCCGCTCGCACGGCTTGAGGCTTGTCGAAGCGGTCGATGGCAAAGGCTTCAATTGGCAGCGAGGCACGCCCCTCGGTGACCAGTTCGGCGACGATCTGGCCCACGATCGGTCCGAGCTCGAAACCATGTGCGGAGAAGCCGAACGCATGCACCAGGTCGGGCGCGCAGCGGCTGCGGCTGATGACTGGGATGTCATCTGGCATGAAGGCTTCAACGCCCGCCCACGCGCGATTAATGGCAAGCGGGCCGAGGTGGGGGAAGAGGGCGGTGACGGTCTGCGCGCTGGTGGCAAGCTTGAGCATGTCGACCTCGCCGTGGCGGGCTTTGGCATCGGCCTCGCAGCGCAACCCGCCGCCGATCAGCACGGTGCCGTTGGCGAATTGCTTGAACGACAATGCCCTGCCGGTGGCGCCCAGCACTGGCTTGACGAAGGGGGCCACGCGGTAGGTGATCATCAGCATCAGGCCGCCAACCTGCACCGGCACCGGCTCGCCGACTTGTCCCGCAAACTCGCCGGCCCATGCGCCCGCCGTATTGACGAGGTGACTGGCGCTGAAGGTGCCACGCGGGGTGCGGACAAGCCAGTGGTTTTCGGTGCGTTCCACCTGCAACGCTGGCGTGCCCTCGTGTATCGCGGCGCCGGCGCGCGCCGCTGCGCGCCGAAAGGCGGTCACGGCGCGGTAGGGGAGAGCGTGGCCATCGTCGCGTGCCCAGATCGCACCCGTGACATGAGGCGTGATCGACGGCACCAGCTCGCGCACCGTGTGCGCGTCTACCAGTTCCTCATGTGTAAAGCCCAACGCCTCGAGCTGTGTGACTCGGCCGCGCAGCACTTCCAGCTCGGCCTCGCTCTCCGCTACCTTGAGCTGGCCGCTCGGCACAAAGTCGGCATCTTCGCCGGTCAGCTCGGCAAGGCGGTGCCACATCCCGCGCGCGGCAAGCGCGAGGGGAATCTCGGCAACGTGACGGCCAAGCGTGCGGACTCCGCCTGCGTTCACGCCGGAGGCGTGCCGGCCGCAGTATTGCGCTTCGAGCAACGTCACCCGCAGGCCGCGCCGCGCCAGTTGCAGTGCGCTGGAAGTGCCCTGCAGGCCCCCGCCGATGATGATGACATCGGCCCCCAGCTTGGCGTCAGGCTTCACGGGCAAGCTCGCCAAGGGTGATCGGCTTGATGGGCGGGCGGATGCGGTAGTAGCCCACTTCCTGCGGTGGCACGCCGCGCGCCTGCGCAATGATTTCCGTGACGGTCAGCCCGCACAGCCGGCCCTGGCACGGGCCCATGCCGCAGCGGCCGAAGGACTTGGTCTGGTTGGGACCGCCGCAGCCCAGTTCGACAAACGCGCGGATCTCGCCGGCCGTGACCTCTTCGCAGCGGCACACGACGACCTCGTCGGCGGGGATCCGGTTGGGGGCCTTGGGGCGATACAGCGCATCGAGGAAGGGGCGGATCTGCAGGTGCGAGCGCAGCGCGGCGCGGGCCGGCGCTGCGTGGCGGTCGCGCCCCGCGGCGTCCAGCCGGCCTGCC
>NZ_JBIUHC010000030.1:0-75781 GCF_044627735.1 Cupriavidus sp. CuC1
GCCGTTCCCCCCGCTTCAGGCCCGCTGTCCCATCATCACCATCGCGGCCGACATACCTACCGGCGTCGCTTCACCCCCGCATTCCTGAAGCCTACCGAGCACTTCATCTCGCGCTCTGCGTGGTCATGTTCATTCCCATCGCAGCGCGAGACAAACACTGTCGTTTCACCTCGATTAGCCCGGGATGTCGGCCCTCAAATAGCGCGGGACGTAACAGCAGGTGGCGGCCTTCGTCATCTTTCCATTCCTTAAGTGTGACCGGACGGCCGTCAATCGTACCGTCGAAAATTGGTTTCCAGTTATCCATGGGTTGTCAACTTTTGTTAGACGCTGGCTACCGGCCAGCCTCGGGCGCACGGGGCGCTTTTCCTTGTGGTTCAGTCACCCTCATACTGGCCGGCCATGCGCTCAGCAGTCAGATGCCACTTCCTTACCAGTGCCGCCGCCGTCGGCTGCGCGGCCATGACTTGTGCCGCCTCGGGAAAGAGCGCCACATAGTGATTCGCGAAGTAGCCCATGAGGACACATGCAGTACTCACAGACGTGGCGGCCATGGTGGCTTGCTGGGCGAGATCGCGCGCATCACGGATCTGCAGTATGCTCAGCCAGCTCGCATGCGAGTAGCCGCACAGATAGCTGTAGAGATCGCGGATTTGCGCGGGGTGAAACCCGGCCTGGACGCCGATCGCTGCCCACGCCCGCCCCGCGCGCCAATCCCCATTCAGGAACGCCTTGCGGTCTTTCGCAGGATGTTGCGCCCACCTGCGATGGGCTTGCATCGCGGCGCGTAGCGTCTCGATGGCCGCCCTTTCGTCCGCCAACTTCTGCCTGTTTTCGGCCTTGCGCGCGCTCGCCCGCAGCTTCTGCCGGTCCAGCAGGCCCGCGCAATGCCACGTCAGGTGACGAAATTCCCGCAGGTCGGGATCGCTACAGCCATACACATGTGCAAACGTCAGATAGGTCTCCAAGGCTGCCCGCGCCAGAATCAGCACCGAACTATGGTCGACGTGCGACGCCGAACCCTGGGGCATCACCACCTCGACAGGCTGCACCAGCACGTGCAGCGACGCGAGGTGATAATAGAGCTTAAGCGCCAGCACCTGGGCATCGTTCATCCACAAGTGGCCGACCGGGATCACCCTGTCGGCCTGAGACTCGATCAGCTGCACCGTCAGGTGCAGCAACGTCCGGGAATCGCTCGATCCCACCTGCGTGACAGCTGCGTTGCCGTCCGCCCCCACGCACGGTGCAGTCAGTGGATCCATGTTGTTCGCTTTTTCCTAGTCGTTCCGAACTGCATCAATACAGTCACCGATTGAATTATCGTGCCACGCACAGGATCTTTAGCAGTCGCGCGCCGTTCCCTTCCGGAGGGATGTACCTCCAATCGCCCGGTTTGTCGCTGGAGCCGCGCTTGCCGCCAGTTTGAAATGAAGTGCTTAACTCTCGAATCATGCGTCCCCGGCAGTCGAGTTCGTAAAATATGCTGGCTTGTGGATCCAAGCTACCGATGTCTGCTGTGACTTCGTATTGCGTGACCGTCAAACGTTGGTCGGCGTCAACCGTCTCCACCGTTGCGAACGGCGGTACGTATTTGCTCCCGACCTTCTGAGCAGTGTTCTCCAGGATCTTGCCGCCGAAGGCCTTTTGGATATCGACGCTATCTAGGTCCTTTTCACGGAGGCACTTTGCCCACACCCTCACGTGAGCGTTGGGCATCTGTGTGATCCCCGTTGCGTCGTAGAAGCACCATGCTCGCTCATATAACGATGTGCCGCCATATAACTTCCAATCGACGCTCGGTGGTTGCGCGAAGGCCCCACGCACGACGATGAGCAGCAATGCCGCGCTACAGCAAGCAGCGCGATTTCAACCGTTTCTTTAGATAGCGGTTCATGTGCTTTTCCTCGGTGTTTCTACTGGCACGGAAAGGCCTTCGACAGAGCGATAAGCGCTTCCGTGCGGCCGCTCTGGTGAAGGCCATCCGGATTCTCACGCAGCCATTTCACCACTAGCCGGATGGCTTGGTCGTTCGTGATACCGTTTGGCGGAAGGCAAATGGCTTGCTTCCCATTGACCTTTGGCGGTGTCATACCAACGGCGTCGAGGAATCCAGCAACATATCCGATGCACCAAATAGATTCCGCGCTCTCGTCCACGGAGATCGTGATGCCGTCCTGCTGCTTGACCACCGCTCCACATGAACGCAGCAGGTCGGCGCCAGTCGGAGCGCTCATTGCCACTCCGCTCACGAGAGCCAGAAGAAGCGAGAGAATGTGCTTTCTCATTGCAATCTCCGTATGCTGTCTTTTCCTATGCGACCGTATCGTGTTGATAGGAGGCCTGTGTGCCCAGGATCTAACCCGAATTCAGCAAATGCATCGAGCGACGGTCAAGGTCGCTCGGCCACCAGCGCATGCGCAGCCGGTGCCAAATGTTTGGCCAGCTATTGAAAATCAATCGGTCCAGCAGGTATTCCGCAAGCGTGCCGTGTTCGACACATAGGTCCCACGCCTGCTGCACTCGTTCTGCACTTCGCTGCACCACGGGCATCGCTGCGGGAACATTGGCCGCAGGCATCGGCGCCCGCGAGCCATTGAGCGCGGCGGCAAATTGCTGCAGAAGTGCGTCCAAGTCCTTGTGCCTCATCCGACAGTGCATCAAGTGTGCGCTTAGTCGCGCATCGAGGTCGGATACCTGAGTCACGGCTACACCGTCAGGAAGCGCTGACAACGTCGGGCGCAGTTGTGCAAGACGCTCCGCACGCCACTGAGGTCGAGCCCACTCTCCGAGCGGCGGATCGATGGATTGCAACGCCCGTTCGAGTGCATCGTGGGTGGCTCTTAGTTGTTGCGTGTCGGGGAGCAGCGCAGAGGCCATCACCCAGCGCTGGCGGCGCACGGTCAGCGCTGCAACGATCAGCGCGCCGACTACGCCCATGAGGCCGCCTATGAATGAGCCGACGAGCGTCTGCCAGTGATCGAGCAAGGTCACAACGTCTGCCATGTTTTTCCTGACCGTTCTCAACTACGCGCGAACCACATGGGAACCTTGTCGCCTGGCTCGCGCAGATTTTCAAGCATGTAGCCGCAGAATTCATTTGCGGCCTCTACTGCTGTCATGTCGTTTGGAATGCGGTCGCTCGCATGAAGCGCATCGTGAAGGGTGCCCATGGTTCCCGTAGCAGAAAAGATATGCCGCTTCTTCTTCGCCTCCTCGGGTTCAAGTGCGAGGTTGACTGCGTTCGCTAGCATGATCGTTTGTACCGCCCACAAAAACTGCTCTTGCTTCGACATAGGCTCTCCCTGTTCTTCGATTTCACTCACTCCGGGAGAGATCGGCCATCGAAGCACGAATCCAACCCGTCCATTGACCGTCCAGTCTCAACCAGAAGGGGCGTTCAGTCACTATCCCGTCGCCCTCTTGGACGATCTCAACGATGATCCATACACCGTTCGTTTCCTTCGTCCCTTGTTGCGCCTCAGTGCCGGAAGAGCATCGCAATCGCAAACACAAAGGCAATGACGATCACGCAAGCCCAGAATTTCTGCATGCCGGGACTGGATCGATTGATCTCCTCGGCAAGATGACTGCGTCTGCGGTACTTTCTGCGCGCCATTGAGTTCTCCAGTCAGGTGTCGTGCCCGTCAACCGCAATTCTGCCGGGCTGGGATGGGCCTGCGCCCCTACCAAAGAGGTGACCATCCGAGAGACCTCCCTCGGTTAGCGTGCTTCCGCTTTGCATCACCGCTCCGGCCACGCTCTCCGCCCGCGTTATCGCGCGAGGCAATATTGATGGCAATACAGATGAAAAATTGCTCGATACCATGTCGCCCCTCTTCCTATGAACTTACATCAGATCGAAAGGTGAAAGTACCCCGGACAGTCCTCCATTCTCGTCGTCCACAAGCCACAATGTAGGCAGGTTTTGGTTTACATCATCGAGTAGGCCTGCGACGTCATCGTCAGGCTTGACGACACGGGCATTTACAAGAACGAGGGGGCCGTCCTCACTGACACAGCATTTTCGATTGACGTGCCTAGTGCCATCTTTCTCTGGGGGCCGCCGCGGGGAAGAAGCTTTGGCATGGAAACGTCGGGGAGCAGCTTCCACTGGCCCCCGATTCTGACTGGAAGATACGTGAATGAATTCATCAACATGAGCCTGCCGTGCATAGGCAACAGGCTGCCACGGATGTACGGTCACCGTGCCTCTGACCATGAAGTCTCTAACCTTTGTACGAGCCACCTGCTGTTCTTGCATTAACGCCTCCTCAAGCCCAATGCATAGTCCGATTGCCGTCGCCGTAGCGTGACGCGGCGGCAAGTGCCGCATATCTCGCTGTCCGAAGACTGTCTCTGTAGTGGAGACGCTCCTCCCATCTCAGGGGCGGTGGCATTGTTTTCCTTTGTCTGTCAGAGGATTGCGCCGACGCGATCGGATGTTCCGAACCTAGCTTCGAAGGAAGCCGCCTGATCCGGCGGCACCGCGATAGGTAAAGAGCGTAGTCCGCGGTCCCGCAACCAGGCGAACCGGTGACGACCATCAGTGAATGAAACCCGCCGTTCGTCATCTAGACAGACGGTCGGCATAAAGACGAACTCGGCGTTGGAGAAGAACTCACCGAAGTGCTCATACCTGCCGCCATGCTTCGATCCGACACCACCTGCTGAAATGTAGTCCCCGGTCTTGCGCCATTCCGCCTCCAGAGCAGCAACGGAAATCCAGATCACCGGGTAGGGTGGGACATCCCACCCATCCCCGTTCGGCTGTTGCCCCCACACGATATTCAGAAGGTCCGCCATGGCTTGCTTTTCCTATAGCCAATCATTCATGCGCGCCGTCTCTGCTCACGTGGTCACAAGTGCCGTGAGGCAAGCCCTTGTTGGCTGATGGGCTTTCAAGGCCGCGCGTGTCGTGCGCGTGCGTATTACCAGAGGTCCAGTCGGCGGTGATCATACCGCCCCATGTAGAACTCGGTCAGGTCGTAGCGCGCCTCCAGCACGTCGCTCCACCACGCCGACACTTGGTCGTCGCCGGAGGTCACCGAAGGCGCAGGGGCTGCATTCCACCCATCCGGCCATGCACGGTGCCAGCCATCGCCGCCCGCCCGGATGTACTTTACGATCTCTCGCAGCGCATCCGTCACCCGCAATTGAACATTCACTGTATGCGCATACAGCGAGCTCAGCGGGTGATCGCCCGCTTGCAGCCCGTTACAGTCCCGCACCAGTTGTTCGAGCAGTGACATCACACTGTCCGTGAAGGCGACTACGCGCCTATAGTCCATCTGTGGCGCGACCTTGCGGAGGCGCGCACAGAAGCTTCTTGTGTTGGACACGGACGTGCGCCAAGGAATATTGGCATCGGGCATCGGATGGAGTGCCACGTTCACCAAGTGCTGATGGGCGTCGTACTGCCACTTCTTCAGCATGCCGGGTGGGAACCGCGGCGACAGCACGTCCACGAGCGTTGCGCAGCCCATGCACAGCCACGCACCATTATCGTAGGCCCGAAGTTGCGCCCGGGTCATCGTATGGTCTGGGCGCGGACCACCCTCCGAAGCCGCCGCATCATGCGCTGCGGCGCCAAAATGAACGTATTTTCTCGTGGTGATGTCGAACACGTGTGTGAGCCGATTGCAGCCTGGCCGTACACAGTGGTGATTAGCCGCGCTCGCGAGCGAGTCCTTTACTCCGGGCGTGAAATCGGCCCGCTTACGTCTGGATGTATTCCGCTCCATCACCCACTTTCCCGTTCTCAAATTCACTCATCTGCCAGGCAGGTAGCCCGGCGCACGCCAGGATGACGGTGGCCAACCGTGGCCAGCCAGCCGGCGCACGCGCGGGAGTCCGACATTGCCTTTTCCTACATGAGATCGATGTTCAGTTGGAATCCAATCTTTCCAACCTCAGGACCGAATGCCGGCTTGGCATACCTATTGAGAATGGGAGCGAACATCACCCCGTTCTCAGTACGCAGCTCTACCGCGCCGTGCTTCAGCAGGTACGCAAACTCGGCCGCTGAAACGACGCTCTCGTCCGTAACATATTGAACACCAGCCTTGTTCCAGCCGTTGCTAAGCAACTTGGCGAGAATCGCCTTGGAGGCGGCATCAAGCGGCGCCGTTGAAATCCGCAGACTCATCTTCTTCCTTGCTAGTCGATTTCTGCTGCACAGCCGTCTGCTGGGGCGGCAGCTACTCCACCTATCGCGGGGATCATTTTCAGACCGGCCGACGCGAAACGGCATGGCGCAGCCATGACACCACAGCCAGCCAGGGACGCCGCTAGCGGCAGCAGCACAAGCAAACGCTTCATCCTATTCAACCTTTTCCGGCAAGGCTCGGAGATTACTTCGAGCCAGTGGCCACTGCTTCCTTGAAGGTCTTTCCAGCGGTGAAAGTGGGAACAGTCGTTGCGGCGATCTTGATGATTTCGCCCGTCTGAGGATTGCGACCGTCACGCGCTGCCCGCGCGGAACTCTTGAAGGTGCCGAAACCCGGTACCGTAACGTCGCCTCCAGATGCAACTGTGCCCTGGATGATATCTATGCAGGCATTCACGGCGCGCTCGGCATCCACCTTGGTGAGGTCAGTCTTGTGGGCGATTGCCGCAATCAATTCGGATTTGTTCAACTTCCTTCTCCTGGAGTGGGGTGACTTAATTGGACGGCTCACGGTCGCCGCCGATAGCGGCAACTATCAGCCAATCTGTAGTTGAGGGACACATCGGCAAGTCTAGTACCAGGGTCGCGCAAGAAACAATGGCTTACTGGATCATTGTACGTTCGTATTTTTGAGGGCGAGTGACGAAAATCCGCCACAGAATGGATTCAGTAGCGGAGTAGTCGTGGAGGCGAGTTGCAAAAATACAACATGACATTGACTCGACGCCGCATCCTACTTGGCGCGGCGCGCGCACGACTTGTGTCGCACTCTATTGTTTCGTGTCCAACTCTATTGTTTGTTCACAAGCGTCTGAATCGTACCGAACAGTGCATCGTCGATCATCTGCCTTTCCTATGTTCCAGAGGTGCTGGTCTCTGTTGCCCCGGCAAAATGCCGCGACGAAGCTAGCTTTCCCTCCAATGATCCGATGATCAAGACGTGCCGCAGTCTGAAGTCCGGATCGCCTGAGACCGTCAAGAGCCGTTGTGCAAGTAGCGCGGCACACAGCTTCTGGTCATCCTCATTCAAGTCAGCGGTGTCGAAGCTCGCCCCTAACAACTCGCAGACTGACAGAAACGGCGCGATTTTTGTCCCCCGAAAATACGACGTGCGTCGGATTGATTCGAGCAGCGCACGGTTCGCAGGAAGATGGCAGATGCGATCTACAAATGCTTGATCCCGATGCTGGCCAACGATTCGGCTTTGACGGCGGCGAGGAACCACCAGTTCTTCAACAGACCAATCATGGCTTTTCCGAGTTACCAGCGCCAGCCATCATGCGCGCAATCTGCGGCCCAAGCGGCCGCCAGAAGCCAAGCGAACGCGTATCAAATCCAATTTGGTGCGCAGCGAGTATCGCGTCGTCCAGCGTCAGAAATGAGCAGGGCTCATGACGCCCTGACTCCGCAGTTCGGAGCGGGGTAACTTGCTTACCGCCGGCAACCATGAGGGCAAGGGACCATGCGCCATTTACCCGCATGACCGTGAAATCATCGATCAGGCCGCCTCGAAACATTGCTCGTGCCTGGTCCATCGAGAACGTTTCGACCGGCTTACTACTTTCGGAACTTTTCTGTGGCATTTGTATATCTGGCTTTTCCGTGCTGTTATCGTGGGTCGCGCATCACTACAAAGCCCGGATCGCAGTGATCGCGGCCCGCATCCTTGGCTTTCTCTTCCGTGTCAAACGTGCCTGCATCGGCCAAGTTATCCGTGTAGCCAACGTCGCCATCCTTTGGGCAGAGATAGTCGTCTCCGATGCGGTGTGAAGGAACAATGGAGTTTGACACATGGTGCCCCATAAAATCAGGAGTTTGGCGACACACGCGCACTCACTTCAGAGAAATAGAGTTCGACACAACCTGCTAGCGGCAGGGCGCCATCGAATCCCTTGGCTTGCATCGACGATTGGTGCTCCGTCTGACGCGACCGGCCATGTCGACCCAAAGGAGACGCTGACGTAGCCACCCAGGCGGTTGCGAAGGATCTATTCGTCAGACGCCAATAAGCGGACACGTCCTTGAAGAAGAACCTCGCAGAGCGGGTCGGACGACATCCGCCCGTCCCAATACGCCTGCACGTCCGATATTGACTGGCTATATGAAGCTTCGGGGCGGATACGGTCTAGCAGAGTCATATCGGCGATGAAGGATGTCCCTTCTAACAACTCGACTCGGCACAAGAGCTCGCCAAGTCCATGCCTTTGTCGATACTTGTCAACGGCCTCCCTGCTCAAACACGCGAAAATCGATCTCGTTCGGATTGGTTTTTTCGGCCCATGGGCCTTGCGGACCGTTTCGTAGAGGAACTCCCAAAACCGAACGGCTACGACGTTGTTAGGGACCTCCGACAACGCAGAGGCACCTCGCGCAAGCTTGACAAAACGATCCGTAACGTCGTGATTTCACTCCAATGAATCAAAGTTCGAGCGACCACCAGGTCGCTGCCCTGGTCAGACAACAAATCCGTCCGAGTACATGTCCATCTTCAGCCGCGGCTCAGCGGACGGACCCGAACGGTCCATACCAGCGATGCTGTGCGTGCCGTCGGTGAACGTATTGAATTTGCCCTGACGAGCGCCATCACTGAAGACGTCAAACTTGCCCTGACGGGCGCCTTCGGTGAATGCATCAAATTTGCCTTGGTGCGCTGCGTGGGCACCTCCTTGGTCGTCTGCCCGATAGCAGTAGCCATAGGCTTCACCCGCCTTCCTGGTCGACGAACAGGCCTGGGCCGTGCCGGCCAGTGCTGCAACACCGAAGATGGCGAGGGTCAGAATTTTCTTGGCGTTCATCACGCACTCCTTACTTTGGACTGTCGAGTCCTCAGTCATGGAGAGGCTCAACTTGGGTCTACCGTAGATTAAGTGCCTCTTTAGGCATCATCTATCTATTGCTAGATAGATGATGAGGTCAAAAAAAAGCACTTGCCTGTACTGCGTGGGTTCGGGCGGGTTTCCTTGTGTCATCGCTGCCCTAGTCCGTGATCTGAATGGTATCTACTACTAGATAGATGTTCAAGGAAAACTTGGATGAATTGGATTTGGGCGAGGCGTGAAATTCAGTCTAGAAACTGTTGCGTCATCAACGATGATCGCCCTCGTTATATGCCTCAATTCCTCTGGAAGCTAAGCTGCAAACCAGATGCGGACTTATGGCCTGTCCTTGCAGCAGAGCTTCAATGAGCCAATTGTTTGGAAAAAGAGAACATTGCATACCCTTTTATGCGCTTGAGTAGGGCCGACCCGCAGCGCTACCGTACAGTCCGCTAGAGCTTTTCAGCCGCATTAGCGTCGACCCTTTGCTCCGTAAGGGTAAGCACTCTCATGCGAGTTGATGGCGATTGGCTGCTGCGCTGTTCTATCTTTCCCCATATCCCTGGCTCGTACTCCGCGAGCCAGGGTCTTTTTGTGGGGGAGCGCTCGCCACCTCGATGCAACTTGCTGTGAGCCAGTATGCTTAGCTCATCAACATACCCAATGACTTGTTGGACGCAAAGCCACGAGCGCCGAGCGGTAATTGGAGTCCCTGTTCAAGGAGCCAATGTCATGCCACGCACAATCGCAGAGAAGCGCGCCCTGTTTTGGACACTGCACGCTTCAGATTGTTTCTTGCTTCCCAACCCCTGGGATGTAGGCAGTGCTCGCTACCTTGAAGCACTCGGTTTCCGCGCCATCGCGACCACCAGTTCCGGCTTTGCATGGTCAACCGGACATGCCAACAATCACTTGTCACGGGATACGGTGCTCACGCATCTGGAGCAGATGGTGGCTGCCAGGGACTTACCAGTGAACGCGGACTTCGAGAACGGCTTCGGCAAAGATGCTGCCGGCGTGGCGGAAAGTGTGAAGCTGGCTGTTGCCGCCGGCGTCGCAGGGCTTTCCATAGAAGATTCGACTGCCGACGCGACGGATCCGTTACTTCCGCTGGACGTCGCTGTGGAACGTCTCAGAGCTGCCCGTCAAGCAATTGACGAGGTTGGCGGCGACACGATGCTGATAGGCCGCGCGGAAAACTTCTTTGTGGGAGTACCAGACTTGGAAGACACGCTCACGCGACTCAAGGCATATGCGGCAGCAGGCGCCGACTGTCTCTATGCCCCGGGAATAAAGACGCGAGAGCAGATCGCCGCGGCAGTCGCAGCAGTCGCGCCGAAGCCCGTCAATGTGCTGGTGGGCTCGAGCTCTGAATTCACATTGAGCGACTTCGCCGCTCTGGGCGTACGGCGCGTCAGCGTCGGCGGCGCTTTGGCGAGGGCCGCATGGGGCGGCTTCATGCAGGCTGCACAATCCCTGGCAAATGGTCGCTTTGACGGATTCACGGATGCCGCCACGGGCGCCCAGCTCAACTCACCGTTCACCTGACATTTCCTGACATTCAAAGTCGGAGTTGGTGCGCGCCCGCGAATCTCATAGTTTCAAAAACCTCCTCTTGTCGCTCGAGGAGGCCCAGGCCTCGGCATCAGGGAGCGGCTGTGGGGCAACGGTGACCAAAGGCCATTGCTTTGCCATGTGTTGGTTGATTTCGACAAACTCTTCCTCATGAGGAGCCAGGTCGAAGTCGCTCTTGATGGCCGAAACCGGACAGACAGCCTCACAGATTGAACAGTTGATGCACACCTCTGGATCGATAACCATGAAGTTCGGTCCCTGGTGGAAGGCTTGAACCGGACAAACTTCGATGCAATCTCCGTGGCGGCAATTGATGCAGGGCTCGGTGACGACATACGTCATGGTTACCTCCGAATAGGCTACCAGGGCAATCCACCTGGATCGCCCCACCCTCACCCGACTTCAGGACCCCTTGCGGAAACCCGCCGTACCAAAGAACACATTGGGCTTGCGATAGACAGCAAGCAGCAGGCAGCCTTCATCCGAATGCGTCTCGTGCAGCGAGCCAGGCTGCCGCCAAACGAATTGACCCGCGCGGCAGATGCCGTCGTGGTCGTAAAACGATCCCTCCAGGACATAGCTCTGCTCGATTTCTGGATGCCTGTGGAAAGGCAGAACCGCGCCCGGCTCCCACTTCAGCAGCACCGTCATCTCGCCTGCTTCGTCGTTGCGATACAGGACCTTCATGGAGATCTTCTCGAACTGGGAAGGCTCCCACTCAAGCGTGTTGGGGTCGACGTAGACGGATCCGCCGGCCGTCGGTTCCAGTTTGCCTTTGAGGCGTTCGGCGAAGTGCTTGTTCTCGGTCAGAGTTGTCACGACTGTCTCCTTGGTATGGAAGATGGGGAAAGCGCGCACGCGGAGTCTGCGATGCCGCCACGAATCAATGTAGTCAAATGTTTCCTTCCAGTCAACTCCAGCTTACGCGAAGTGGCCATTTATGGCGCTTAATGCCCATATGTTTCTCTCGTTTACCCTTGTTTGATTGAATATGTTTCCTTTTTGTCTACCATCAACGCGCAGGCAAAGGAAACCAGTGGCCTCAGGCTACGACGAACAGGAGACAAGGAATGGACATCTACAATTCCGATGCGGCGGGACTGGCCCCTACAGCTCCCCCCACCACAGGCACCAACAGCATGGGAAAGGTCGTGATGGCGAGCGTCATCGGCACCATGGTTGAGTGGTACGACTTTCTGCTCTACGGCACCGCTGCCGCCCTCGTATTCAACAAACTCTTCTTTCCGACGCTGGACCCGCTGATGGGCACCCTTGCGGCGCTGGGCTCATTAGCTGTTGGTTTCATCGCGCGCCCTCTTGGAGGCGTGGTTTTCGGTCATTTCGGCGATAAGATCGGACGCAAGACGATGCTGATGACCACTATGTTCCTGATGGGTAGCGGAACATTCGCCATCGGCCTGCTACCGACGTACTCTCAGATCGGCGTCTGGGCACCGGTGCTGCTGATTCTGCTGCGCGTTGTCCAGGGCATCGGGATTGGCGGTGAATGGGGTGGCGCGGCATTGATGGTCATCGAACACGCGCCGCGGGATAAGCGAGGTTTCTACGGCAGCCTTGTACAGATGGGCTTCCCCCTCGGGATGCTTGCCTCCACTGGAATCTTCGCTTATCTGTCGCGCATGCCTGATGCAGACTTTCTGGCGTGGGGCTGGCGCATCCCGTTCCTGCTTAGCGCCATACTGGTGGCTCTCGGCTTCTACATCCGGCTTAAGGTAACTGAGTCGCCTGTATTCGCGGCCGCAGCTGCCGACAAGAAAGAGGAGAGCCCGAAAATCCCGCTTTTCGAGGTCCTTACTAAGCATCGGCGTAACCTGGCGATCAGTATTGGGCTGAAGATCTGCGAGGTTGCTTGGGTCTATATCCTGACCGTTTTTGTTGTGGTCTACGGCACCACGGTTCTACATCTCCCCAAGACCGTAATCCTTGACGGCGTATTGCTCGGCGCCGCTCTCGAACTCTTCACAATTCCATTGTTCGGGTGGCTATCGGACCGTTGGGGCCGCCGCACGCTCTACTTCATGGGCTCCCTCTTCACCATCGCTGCAGCGTATCCGCTTTTTCTCCTGATCCAGACCGGCAACCCCGCCGTGATTGCTCTGACAGTCGCGGTCTGCATGAACATTGGCCATGGCTCGATGTATGGACCACAGGCGGCCCTCTTACCCGAACTCTTCGGCACCAAGGTTCGCTACAGCGGCTCCTCGCTGGGATGTCAGGTCGCGGCCGGCATTGGCGGCGGCCTGGCACCGATGCTGGCCACCGCCCTGCTTGCCAGGCAGGGACATTTCGTCGGCGTGGCCATCATGATCGCTGTGCTGGGTATCGTGACGCTGATTGCCACAGCGGCAAGCCCGGAGACCCATCGCGATAACCTCTACGATTCCTGAGCGAGCCGGTTCGGCACGGTCCGTGCCGTTCCATCTTGGGTGGGCTCGCAAATCCCGCATACAATCTCCGGAGGAAACCTTGCGTTTCCTGATTCCCATCTTGAACGGACGACCGGATTTGCGAGCCATGTCGGCAAAAGCCCTCCAGCAGAACACGACCCCTGCCCAAGAACCCCGAGCTGCTGCGAACGTGTCCCAGGACACCAGCGCAGCACAGGATGATGAAGAAGTCGTATGCCAGCGGTTGCGCATGGCACGGATAGATCACGGCCTCACGCTGGATGCCCTGGCTGAGAAGTCGGGCTTCACCAAAGGCTATCTTTCCAAGATCGAGAACGGCAAAAAGGCCCCTCCCATCGGCTCGCTAGCGCGCATTGCGCGCGCTATGGGTATGGAGCTCAGCTATTTTTTCACGGACCCCAATCCGACAGAAGCCGCGACCATTGAAGAGGTCGACCGCCCCGTTTCAGTGGTCCATCACTGGGAAAGGAAGCCTGTTGTCCGTGGTGGAAGTGCCTATGGATACGACTACGTGAGCCTGGCCCATAAGAAGCAGCACAAGCTGATGGATCCGTTCATGTTCACCTTCCCGTCAGCAACAGACCTGGACTTTTTCTTCGAACACAGTGGCGAAGAGTTCGTCTTTCTGCTCTCCGGCAAGGTGGAATTCGAGTTCAAGCTGAATGGCAAGCTCCAGCGCTATGTCCTGGAGGCAGGCGACAGTCTGTACTTCGAATCTGGCACGCCTCACCGTGGCCGCGCCCTCGAAGGCGATGCGCAAGCCATCGTCGTGGTGACGGAACCTTCCGAACCTAAAGCCAAGTGACTCAACTTGTGTTGCCAGTTGGGAAACTTTCCCCTAGAATTGGGAAACCTACCAACAGGAGACACCCATGCGCGCTGCCGTCGTCTTATATCCCCATGTTGAACCCATCGATTTGGCTGTTGTCGGCACCCTGTCGATGGCCAAGCGTGTGACAGACAAGCTGTCCTACTTCACAGTGTCCGAGAACGGTGGCCAGGTCGAGCTGCAGAACGGATTGCGCGTGGAAACCGATTTCTCATTTGCCGATGCGCCTGTGGCTGACGTCGTTGTCGTAACGGGCGGACCAGGCTGGCGCAAGGAGCTCGAGAACACGAAGATGCACGCGTTCCTCAAGCAGCGTCATGCTCGGGGCGAGGTAATTTCAAGCGTATGCACTGGGGCAATGATTCTCGGAGCATCGGGACTACTCGATGGCAAACGCGCGACAACTAAGGCACCTGTAGCCGACCCGGAGGAGTGTCCCATCACAACAATGGAACGCCTCTACTCGACGACAGACGCTGTCGAAGCGCTTGTCGTAGATGAGGGCGACATCGTGACGGGTGGTGGCGTGACTCTCGGGATCGACACGACGCTCTATCTGCTTGAGCGCTATCTTGGACCAGAGGTTTGCAGTGAGACCGCGCGGATCATGGAATACGGCGCCGCGCTTCGCGCCAATCGAAGCCGACTCCCTACGCTGAAGGCAGAGATTCTCGCAACGTAAAGCCCATGCATAGGCTCGCATGATGGAAACATCCCTCCCACGACGGGCTGGCGGTCATTAGCGAGTCACCTCACAGTCCGTCATGCCGTGACTTGACCCCACGGTATTTTCTTCCCCGACCGCGCAGTGAGACTGCGCGGCTTTCTTTGCACGACAGACATCCATGTATCTGCGGCGGTGGACGCAAAGCGCAACTGATAGTGGATGTGCTACAACGCCTAGCAAGGCTCGTAACGCGTCTCGCAATACGCCGTTGTAGCCCTGCGGCATCGGCGCTCGTTTGCGCGCTGACCACTGCACAAAGCAAAGCCTCACGCGCACACGACGCCCGACGTATTCGCAAGTGAGTCCACGAAGGAATGCGAGCGAA
Organism: Cupriavidus sp. CuC1; assembly: GCF_044627735.1. Taxonomy (NCBI): domain Bacteria; kingdom Pseudomonadati; phylum Pseudomonadota; class Betaproteobacteria; order Burkholderiales; family Burkholderiaceae; genus Cupriavidus; species Cupriavidus sp. CuC1. The sequence goes on from NZ_JBIUHC010000030.1 coordinate 14,871, forward strand.
CACAAGAACATCCCTCTGCAGTGATGTGATGTCAGGTTCACCGTCTGTACGGATGTGCCCAAGCGGTATCGTCACGGCTCCTCTAATGCAATAAACGAGATGTGCTGCCAGAGAAACGAGATTTTCTCGCGTTGCGCTTTCGATTCTCGATTCGACGGCGCCACATAACTCGCTCCTCATCGCCAGCAGCGCACATATCTGCATCAGGACGAACTGTATGGTTCGTTGACCTTAATGATAGTACCTGCTATCATTAAGATGTGCGGTGCCGGTAGTACTTTTAGCCTCCGACACCGCAGTTCGCCGGCGTGACCATGCAAGCTTTGGAAGGGTCTTGCGAGCTTGATCAATCAAGGAGGCGAGGTGGTGTCAAAGGCCGGGCTGCAGGCATCAGCTCGTTGCGATTGGTGCGGAGACTTGGAAGGCTCTACTGCCGCTATCACGACAAGGAATGGGGCTTCCCAGTTCGCGATGACAAGCGGATCTTCGAAAAGTCTGCCTGGAGGGATTTCAAGCCGGTTTGAGTTGGCTGACGATCCTTCGCAAGCGTGAGGCCTTCTCCGATTTCGAGATTGAGCATGTCGCTCAATTTTCCGAACGCGATGTTCAGCGACTGCTGGGAAATCGGGGCATTGTACGATACAGAGGAAAAATCGAGGCGGCCATTCATAACGCCAAATGTGCGCAGGAAATGCTAAGGACGGAGTCATCCTTGGCTGCCTATTTCTGGCAATACGAACCCGATCCGAGGAGCCGTCCAACACGCGTGACACCGGAGGTGTATCGCGCGATGACTACCAGCCCAGAATCTATTCGCTATATCGAAGGATTTACGAAAGCGCGCCTGGAAGTTTGTCAGGCCAACGAACATGTATGCCTTGATGCAGGCATTGGGCTTGGTGAATGACCACGTGGAAGGCTGCTGGGCCCGAGACGCAGCATTTCGCGCCCGAGAGAAATTCAAGGTCCCACATACATGACGACGCCCGACAGGTGCAGATCAGAAGAGTCTCCCCGATAGCGAGGTGACGGAGAGAACGTGTAAGGGTGAGGGAAGATGGACCGGTTACATGCCATGGAGGTGTTCGTACGCGTGGTAGAGGCTAATAGCTTCTCCCGGGCTGCGAACGTCCTTCATATCTCCCGTACCTCTGTGACGATGATCGTCAAGAATCTAGAAGGGCATCTTCGGGTGCCCTTGTTGCAGAGAACGACGCGCACCGTAAAGCTTACTCCTGAGGGAGAGGAATACTACGAGCATTCTCTGAGAATCCTGGCTGAGGTATCCGAAATGGAAGCCGTGATGGGAGGACCCGGAAATGGGCCTCGCGGCAAATTGCGCGTAAGCATGCCGGCCATCATAGGAAAATGGCTGGTCACTTCTCAACTGCAGCACTTCCATTCGACGTATCCGGACATAGCACTGACTCTGTCGTACTGTGACAGATGGGTGGACCTCATCGGAGAAGGTGTAGATTGCGCAGTCCAAGCTGGCGAGCTTGAGAATTCCAGCTTCTTAATTGGACGTCGCCTGGCTGATATGCAGAAGATCACCGTGGCGACCCCGGACTACCTGCGACGCCATGGGCATCCCGAAAACATCGAAGATTTGAAGAATCACCAGGCACTGCACTATGTGTCGAGCAGGACAAACCGCCCCACGGATCTGAGTTTTCGAGTGGAGGGCGAGCGCCTCGATGTGCCGATGATGGGCAAGCTCAGCTTCCACGACGTCGATGCATATGTCGAGTGTGGACTCACCGGCCTCGGGATATTGCAGCCTCCACGATTCATGGTCCAGGAGCACTTAAGCGTCGGTTCGTTTGTGGAGATTCTGCCGCAGTGGAAGCCAAGCTCACTACCCCTCTCGGCAGTCTATCCACAGAACCGCCATCTTCCTCCGAAGGTCAAAGTGTTCCTGGATTGGATCACCAAACTCTTCGAGCAATCAGACCTTTTCGCGTTGGAAGATAGGCCACGGAAGATACCGGCGATGGCGGCCTCCATGCCTGACTGCCCAGTCCCGAGAGATAGCAAGAGAGGCTAAGCAGTTTTCGATGGCGACGCTCCTTGGGCTTACTTCCTCTTTGGCGGCGGGAGTATCAGCTTTTTGGTTTCGACCGCTGCGGCATTAAGTATCTCTTTCGCGAGCTCGGGATTGGACGGATTAATAGCTCGCGCGATGGCCACTACCCCAGCCAAAGAGGTCACCAGAAACAGAGCCCTGCGACGCGCCAAAGCGGGAGAGAGCGTCTTGCGCAGCGAGAACTCCATTAGCTTGGCAATCTCCGCCGTGCCGTCTGCAAAGGCCGCCATCACGTTCTTCGGCTGACGTGCAATCTCACCCGCATAAGCAGCCAGGGGGCAGTTGACCGTCGGATCCTGGCTCAATGCATAGAGCAGATAGTCGTCTATGTAAGCCAAAGCGCCGTTGCGGTCGCCGCTTTCGGCTTCCCAGCGTTCGCAACGCGAGGCCAGGTCAAGTCGGCAAGCTATCGCCGTGAGCTCATCCTTGGTGGCAAATTGCCGATAGAACGCCCCCTGGGTCAGACCTGCTTTCGCGCTGATCTCCGCGACACTCGCGCCGTCGAATCCCTTCTCCTTAAGCAATAGTCTGGCGGCGTCGATCAGGGCGGCCCGGTTCTCGGCTACCTTTTCCTTGCTGACTTTCATGGTGCTGCCTCTTGTGCATCCACATCGCATGCGCATTTGCCATCGCGATGCAGTCGATGGACCGCAGAAGTCGGGTCCGCTGTATTGTTCAATTATACCAAACATTCTATTTTCAAAAAATGACTTGAGAAGACGATGGTTTATCCGCTACTGTCCTAACGTCAGGACGCGATTCGTTACGGTCTCTTTCCGGCACCTCTTACTCTCCGTGGAAATTGCCGGTTTCTTCATCGAAACGATCCAGGTTCGTTGGTTGCGTCCTGATTTACTCCTATCTTCTCGCCCTGGCCGCTCCCGCAGTCAGGGATTTTTTTTTGAGAGGAAGGATTTGCAGCGATCTCTCGGATGACGGAGTCAGTCGAACAGAGAAGAGCTCTCGGCAGTGGCGCCGATTGCAATGCAAAGCGTTTTTCAATCGCTCGCCGCAGGCTCTTAGCGATGGCGCTACACCGAATAAGCGCGGAGGTTGATTCTCGTTGCTAGGCCTGGCCCTGATCCAGTCTAGTTTGTCCTGCACAAACCACCAATAAACCAAGGTTACTGGCGCCCCCCTTCTCGACGGCACCAATCCGGCCCGCCGTCATCGCTACGCGGCCTGGACACATTGTTGGTACGTTCTGTCCAAAGCTAAATTGTTTCGTTGTGATAAATAAAGCTTTCAGCAGATTGAACTTGGGTTCATAACGCGAATAACGCTATTGTTATAATCGGTTAGGGCAAGATACGTTTCGATTTGGCTCATATGCCTTTTCCCTCCACCTGTCATCTGAGCTTGACCCCGTGTCGAAACTTGAATGGTGCTCGCTCGTCCTGACCTTTCTCCCCCCGTCCCCTGGGCCGAACCGAACCGGCGGTCCAGGGGTTTTTTTTGGTACCGCGGAATTAATAGAACGTGCGCTCCGGGAAATGCAGCATCCAATCCGATCGTTTCGTTTCAACCCACTGCTCGCAGAACACCCGATTTATCGGAATTGACTCAATGGACCCGAGTCCTGACTACGCGATTTGGTGTGAGATCCCGTCGCGGTGTAGCGGTCGGGCCTGCTGATTGCCCAATGGGCTCAATGAGCATCCGACGTCCGGTCATGCTAACCACCGGCAATGGCTGTCATCCGAGCCCGGGAGAGCGTCGCGGGCCGCGCACAGTTCATGCGTCTGCAAAGTCACAAATCGGCATATCCGAAGCGCAAACTGCTGATCTGATAGCCCCTAGGTATGCGCCAAAATACACAAACGTCCGACTGACGTCGTCGCTCCGCGGTGCCCGCCCGGTTCCTCAGCCATCTCACCACCCTGTGGGGAAATGTTTCCCAGCGCAGCCGGATACTGCTTTTCCGCTTCCATTCATACACTTGCATCACCGGGTTCGCGTTGGTCCGATTCACAACGGATTGGAAATAGAGGAGCCCAATTTCGAGCGGTGTTGATTTGCTTTACCGCATAAGCAATCGACGCTCTTTAGCTCTTATTGTTGATTCCGATTGACGTACTTTTAAATCGCGAGATTGTCATGTCCAAGCTTTTTTCGACTGTTAAGGTTGGTGCCTACGAGATTTCCCACCGCGTTGTTATGGCGCCTGTATCGCGTATGCGCGCAGCAGAAGGCGCAATCCCGACGCCGCTGATGGCAACCTACTATGGCCAGCGCGCCTCCAAGGGTGGCTTCATGCTGACCGAAGCTGCCGCGGTAACCATGGGCGGCAACGGCTATCTGGGCTCTCCCGGCATCTACGATGACAGTCAAATTGCTGGCTGGCGTCTCGTCACCCAGGCGGTGCATGCAAAGGGCTCCAAGATTTTCATGCAGCTCTACCATGCTGGCCGCCAGTCGCATGCCGAGCTCCAACCCGATGGCGGCGCCCCCGTTGGTCCGTCCGCAATCCCTCACAGCGGCGTTGCTCACATCCGTGGCGGCTGGGTTCCGGCCACGCCGAACCGCGCACTTGAGTTACACGAGATCGCCGACCTTGTGGAGAGCTTCCGTGTCGCCGCACAGCGCGCCGTGGAAGCTGGGTTCGACGGTGTCGAACTCTATGCGGCAAATGGATACCTGTTCGACCAGTTCCTCCAGGACGGCAGCAACAAGCGCACGGATGTCTATGGGGGTTCGCTCGAGAATCGCGCGCGCCTGCTGGTCGAAACGATTCGCGCTGTCCTCGATGTGGTTGGTGATGGGAAGCTTGGCGTGCGGCTGAGCCCCAGCGGGGTATTCAACGATGTGTCGGACTCTGACCCCGTCGCGCTCTTCACCTTCGTCGCGCGAGAGCTTGCCAATTTCGACCTGGCATACGTGCACATCATTGAGCCGCGCATCACGGGCGCCGGTGAAACGGAGGGCGCGCACCCGGATGCCATCGCGGCTCGGCATATCCGCAAGCACTACCCCGGCATCATCATCGCAGCCGGTGGATTCACCGGCAGCACGGCACAGGAAATCGTCGATGCGGGCGATGCGGACCTCGTGGCATTCGGTCGCCACTTTGTGGCCAACCCTGATCTGCCTGAGCGGCTGCGCAAGAACCTTCCCCTGAATGCTTATGACAGGGCAACGTTCTCCGGCGGTACGGAAGTAGGTTACACGGACTATCCGTTCTACGCCGAAGAAACGCAGGCAGCGGCCTAAGGCATCCGCATCGGGCCGCGAGGGCAGCTGTCGCGGCTGCCCCCTAACCCTGAAGGCCGCGGGGTAGATCTCCTGGTCGCTGCTCATTCGAGCGCTTGGATTGCGCAGACTCCCCCTGGGGCGGAGGGCAGCCAGGGCTTGTGAGCACGCTTAGCGATCGCACTGCTTCCCAACACCGTAAACCTAAAAACGAATCATGAGGATCTTCGATTTTCCCGATTTCCCGAACCCGCTTCGTGTTCGCATCGCGCTGGCTGAGAAGAATCTCGGCTCTCTGATCGACTTCGTTTTCGTCGATTTGCCCGGGGCCGAGCACAAGCAGGAGCCGTTTCTCGCGATAAATCCAGAAGGTACGGTGCCCGTTCTTGAGCTCGACGACGGCACCTACATCTCTGAATGCACCGCGATCATCGAGTATCTGGACCACTTGGAAGGTAAGCCGACGCTAACTGGAACTACGCCAAAGCAACGCGCAATGATTCACATGATGCAGAAGCGCGCAGAGCGTGAACTGCTTTACGCCGTAGGCCACTACTTCCACTACGGGACGCCAGGTCCCGGCCCTATCCTGATGCCGTACAAGCGTCCGGAATGGGAAGCTCGCACCGAGTGGGCGGGCTTCGAGCGTGACCGAGCTATGGAGGCCATGCGCTACTTCAACGACGTGTTGGCGAAGCAACCGTTCGTAGCTGGACACGAATTCTCGATGGCAGATATCACTGTGTGGTCGGGGTTGTATTTTGCGCGCGTCGCGAAGCTCGAAATTCCCACAGAGCTCACGGCCCTCATGGCGTGGCACATCGAAATGAGCCAAAGACCGTCCGTAGTTTCCCCGGCATGACAACCTAGCGGGCACGTTCTTCCACACCACACTACGTCCAATCTTTTGAACATCAATGACGCGCGTAAACCGCGTCTCACATCTGGAGCTTGAAATGAAACTGCAAGATAAAGTAGCATTCATCACAGGCGGCACCTCCGGTATCGGTCTGGAGACTGCGAAGTTGTTTCTGGTCGAGGGAGCGAAGGTTGCTATCGTTGGCTCCAATGCCGAGCGCCTCGCAGCCGCCGGCGAAGTGCTGGGAGGAAAGGCCCTCTCCGTACTGGCAGATGTCAGAAAGGTCGCGGATATCGAGCGTGCCGTCGAGGAAACACGTGCGAAATTTGGTCGTATCGACGTCGTATTTGCCAATGCTGGCGCAAGCACTGTAGCGCCGCTCGAAGCCATCACGCCCGAATACATCGAAAGCAACTTCGCGCTCAACTTCAATGGCGTGTTCTTCACCATCCAGAAGGCGGTGCCCTTCATGTCCAACGGCGGAAGCATTGTCGTGACCACATCGTTCCTCAACGAGGTGGGGATGCCTGGACTGTCCGTCCTAGCTGCCACGAAGGCTGCCACCCGGTCGCTCGTCCGCACACTCGGCGCGGAATTGGCCGGCAAGGGAATTCGTGTCAATGCCGTGAGTCCTGGCACTATTGCGACCCCGTTCTACGGGAAGATGGGCCTGTCCGAGGCTGATCTCCAGCAAGTTGCTGCGAGCCTGCAGGAAAAGGTGCCCCTCAAGCGGTTTGGTTTGCCCGTTGAGTTGGCCAAGGCAGTGCTCTATCTCGCCAGCGACGATTCTTCGTATACGAATGGAATCGAACTGGTGGTGGATGGTGGTCTGACGCAGGTCTGACGTAGTCGCGTCAGGAACATCGCCGAAGCCCTGGTTGCCCCTACGTCATAGTGAAATATGGGCGACCAGAGCACTCCTCCCTTGGCGATTGGCATTACCGCTCAACAGGGGAAGACTAGGATGGCCCGGACTTCGACACAACGCAGGTTTCGACTCTGCTGTTTCTTTGGCTTTCAAGTTTCGTACTGTTTCACGATACGGCTTACCGTGGCAATGCTGGCGACAACCGGCATGACGCAGTCCTACGCCGATCCTGCGGTCCATATAGGATTCGGACGTGACTACTCCGACAACTTCAACAAGCATGAAGTTGGGCTACTGTGGAACTGCGGTTTCGCCTGGGGCAATCTGCAGGGTTGGCAGACCACGTTGCATTGGGCCTTGTGCTCCATTCGGAGCTGGTCAGTCTCCACGTTGAACTCTTGCGTGGGTACACCCGACAGCATCTTTCTCTTACAATCATGCCATCGATCTTAAAGTGGGCAAATGACGTGGACCGTCTGGAAGCCATGGCGATGCTGTTAAGTGCTGTCGACAAGGGAAGCTTGTCCGCAGCTGCGCGCGAAATGAAGGTCCCCGTCTCTACGCTAACCCGCAGAGTCACGGACCTTGAGGAATTTCTCGGTACTCGGCTGCTCACCCGAACAACACGCAAGCTGACGCTGACAGACGCGGGTGCCGCCTATGTCGCAGCGGCTAGACGGATTCTCGATCAGGTTCACGACCAGGAACGCGAAGCAACGGGAGAGTTCACCTCTCCTCGGGGTGAACTGGTCATTACTAGCCCCGTCCAGCTCGGCAGACTCCATGTTCTGCCCATCGTTAGCGAGTTTCTCTCCTTATTCCCAGACATTTCGATCAAGCTGCTGCAGTCTGACCGTAACGTAGACCTGGTCGACATGCACGCTGACCTGGCAATACGCATTGGAGAACTCGCTGACAGCAGCATGATTGCTACGCGAGTAGGGATGCTGCGCCCAGTCCTGTGTGCGAGCCCTGCCTTCCTTGAGAAGTACGGGGTGCCGCGCGAGCCTGACGCGCTTTCCAAGATTCCGTCTGTTGTTTTCAACAGCCCATATTTGTCGCCATGGCGATTCCGGCTACCGCAGACGGGAAAAACCATTACGGTCGTAGTCGAACCGCGGCTCCAGGTGACATCTCCAGACGCCGCGGCGGATGCTGCTTCCGATGGCGTAGGCGCGACCCTGCTGCTCGAACACGACGTCGCAGAAGCGCTGGCAGCCGGTAAACTGGAAATCCTGCTGCCGGAATTCGAGGTCGAACCGGTACCAGTGCACATGATCCATGTATCGCGCAGCCTGATGCCAATCAAGCTGCGCAAGTTCATCGATTTTGCTGCGCCCCAGCTCCGGCAGTCCCTCTCCGGATTTGGGAAGACAGTGGTCCTTGAGCGTCAGCCATCCTGATATTCGGCCGTCGCCGGCAATGCGCGACGGCCGTTTCAAGCCTCAGGAGATCATCTCTAGCGCCAGTGCGATGCCTTGGCCACCACCGATGCATAGTGTGACGATGCCTCGCTTAATGCCGTCGCGTTTCATCGAATGAAGCAACCGTGTTGTCAGGACGGCGCCTGTTGCGCCAATCGGATGCCCATGCGCGACAGCGCCACCCTCCACATTGATCAGGTCTTCGGGCAGCCCTAGCTGTTTTCCAACAGCCAGCGGGACAGCAGCGAAGGCTTCATTGATTTCGATGCGCTCCACATCGCCAAGTGACCATGCGGCTCGTTCTAGCGCCAGTCGGACTGCCGGAACGGGCCCCAGTCCGAACATGCCGGGCTCAACGGCGGCTACGCTAAAAGACACGAGACGCGCCATAGGCTCGATGCCCCTGTTCTCTGCTGCCGCCTGGTCAGCAACAATCATTGCTGCGGCGCCACTATTCAGGCCCGGAGCATTGCCCGCGGTGATGCTGCCATTGGCCCGGAAGGCTGGTTTGAGCTTTGCCAGGATTTCAACCGTTGTGTCCGGACGAGGCGCCTCGTCGATGGCGAAATTCTCGCTTCCCCGCTTGCCTTTCAGTTCAATGGGGACAATCTCGGCTTCAAATCGACCCGCTTCGCGAGCAGCGGCGAAACGTTGTTGCGAACGGGCTGCGAACCGGTCTTGATCCTCGCGAGTCAGCTGCGAAGCCGTCACGAGGTCTTCCGTGTGCCAGCCTGAGTGTTCCCCCGAGAACGCGTCCAGCAAGCCATCTGTCAGCATGCTGTCAAGGATCTCCGCCGGCCCCATCCGATAACCCCAGCGGGCCGCGCCCATCAGATAGGGGGCACGGTCCATGTTCTCCGCGCCTCCGGCAAGCGCTATCTCAGCTTCACCGGTGGCAATCTGTTGAGCGGCTGTGACGATAGCCTGGGCGCCAGAACCGCAGACCCGGTTGATGGTCATCGCGGGGACCGATACGGGCAACCCAGCGCCGATCGATGCCTGTCGTGCCGGATTCATGCGATTTCCCGCCTGGATAACGTTGCCCATCACCACCGATCCAATAAGTGCCGGGTTGAGATTGGCGCGGCGCAAGGTCTCACGAAAGACAATCGCGCCGAGTTCGGTGGCCGGCGTTGATTTGAGAGCGCCGTTGTATGCCCCGATGGCCGTCCTTACGGGATTGCAGAGCACAACATTCAGATTTCTCATTGGAACACTCCATCATAGAGACTAAGATAGTCCCGCTTTCCCAGCGGGACGCCGATGTGCCTGAGGATGTCGTAGGCAGTTGTAATGTGAAAGAAGAAGTTGGGATATCCGTATTGGAGGAGATAGGTCTCCGCAGGTAGTGTCAGCTGACGGACGTCCCATGGAAAGCTGACGATGCGTTCCTCGGCACCTAGAAAAGTTTGGGCATCCAGGCCCGCTAAGAACGACAGGGTTGCATCGCACCGCTGGCGAAGATCTTTGAAGGTGATTTCTGTATCTGGGAAGGCAGGTGGTTTGGTTTGAGAGAGCCGCGCAGCGTTGAATTTTGCAGAGTCCGTCGCAAACTGGATTTGCCTGGCCAAAGGCGCCATGTCGGGCGCAAGTTGCGCCCGGATATAGTAGTCGGGCACCACTGCACGCTCGATCGCATGCGCTTCGCCTTTGTCTAGTAGCGCGTGCAGGATCGTGATACCACGCGTGAAAATAGGGACAGAGCGGTCATACACTGAAAGAATCATCGATGTTTCCTCCTTCAGCCTGACGACAATCGCAAGCTGAAATCAAAGATTGAAGCAGACAAGCGGCTGCTGAGAACACGGTTCGAACTCGCCGCCATCGGTTCGATGACCAGCCACCCGCGCACTGTTCTGTTCTGCAGCGAAAGTTCGCCTTCGGTAACGCGACAGAAAAGCATATGCGAAGTTTGGACGCAGTGCCGCTTGGAAGTTCGATTCGGCCGTGTAGAAACACTACGCATCGCTACCTCCAATCGCCCTGAAAGGCCCGCAGCTAGGGGACCTCGCAGCAGCCACAATTCCACCGCATGCGCATTGTTCAATAAAAGGAAAAGTACCTGGCAACAAATACAAACAGTAGCGACGCATGAAGTATTCGATACTTGTGGCATATGCCGCATTGATCGTTACATTATTTCAAAATAGGGAAAGCACCGATTCACAGTATTGGATAAATATTCGACCCGTCTCGACGTTGAAGAGCGCTTGGCGTCAGTCACTGAGCCCCCCGCGTCAGAATGGTTGTCGCCTCGATAGAATCAAAACCCCAGGGGCGAAGATGAAGGACGAGAGTGGCCAGGTACGGAAGAGAATTCAAGGACAGGGCTGTGGCGCGCATGCTGCCGCCCGAGAGCGCATCGCCGGAAGACGTTGGGCGCGAGATCGGCGTGGGAGTGGATACGCTTGAGCGTTGGCGCAGTGAGTTGCCGTCCAAGCCCTCTCGCGAGCGGGCTTGGACAGCGGCCGCCCGGTTCGACGCGGTGCTGACCACCGCCGCCATGGACGAGGCAGCCAAGAGCGCCTGGTGTCGTGCCAACGGGGTGTACCTGCAGGATCTGGTCAATTGGCGGCAAAGCGCGACGCAGGCGCTGGCCGAGCCGGATGAGGCGCGCGCCAGCCCAAGCCAGACCAAGCAGGACCGGCGCCGCATCAAGGAACTCGAGCGCGATCTACGCCGCAAGAATGCGGCGCTGGCCGAGACGGCGGCCTTGCTGGTGCTCTCAAAAAAACTCGAGGCGATCTTCCACAAGGGCGATGACGAATGATAGGCCTCGAAGATCGCCGATTCGTGGCCCAGAACATCCGCGTGGCGCACACCGATGGCGCGCGGCTGCGTCTGGCGTGCGAGACCGCCGGCATCGACCTGCGCTCGCTGCAGCGATGGAAGGCTGGCGAAGGTCTCACATCGGGCGATCGCAGGCCGGACGCGGCGCGTCCGACACCTGCCCATGCCTTGAGCCCAGCCGAGCGCGAAACGCTGTTGAGCGTAGCCAACGAGGCGCGCTTCGCCGATATGCCGCCAGCGCGCATCGTGCCCATGCTTGCCGACGAAGGTGTGTACATTACCAGCGAGTCGAGCTTTGCCCGCGTGCTGCGTGAACACGGCCAGACCGAGCACCGCGGTCGAGCCAAGGCTCCCAAAGCCAGTCGACCGCCGACCACACACATCGCCACGGCGCCGCGCCAGGGCTGGTGCTGGGACATTACCCACCTGCCTGCCACCGTACGAATCTCAACAGCCCTGTAGCGATGGTCGGATCCGGTAGCGATACGCCGCGCGACTGCGCGACGCAATCATCCACAGGCTGTTGCAGCTTCCACTCTCGTTCTGGCACTCTGCTTCCCTGAGAACAAGCGTGGAATCGTTGCCAAGGAGCGGTAGCGGTTCCACTTCATCTAGGACTTGTTTTGGCTACAGACTGAGAGATCCGCTTCTTCTATGGCAGTAAGGATCCGCTTGCACATACCGTAGTAATAGGCACCTTCCTCGGTCAAGGTGACGTTGCGCGTAGTGCGACGAAATAGTGCAACACCCAGCTGTGATTCCAACATGGTGATGCTCCGCGAAATCGTCGACTTCGGTATGCCCAAGGCTTGGGAAGCGCGGCTAAATCCGCCATGGTCGACGATGTGCGTGAAGACCTGCATCGAAGCCAGTTTGTCCATGATAACTACCTTACTATTGGAAGCTGGCCTGCCATGCGTTCCCGCAAGCAACACCAACACGCGTTGATTGGTTCGCTAGGCGGGGATTCGGATGGCAGGACGCTGGCACATTTCGGAGTGCCATGCTCTGAGCGATTCACATCCTGGTGGCTCGTCAATGCCTAGGGACGATGCGACGTGCAGCGCCGACCATAGCGTAATGTCTGCCATAGAGAATCTGTCGCCAGCGACGTATGGCTGTGTTGCAAGCACACCGTCGAAGTAATGCATGCCGCTGAGCGCCCTCTCTCGCTCGAGCGCAGCCCATTCCGCGCGCCCATCCCAACGGGGCAACTGAAACGCTTCCAACGCCGTGCTACCACCTGGGGTGCCGTAGTAGAAATAGCTTCCGAGAGCGTAAAACAGTTCCTGTTCCGCGCACCTCTGCATTCTCTGCACCAGCGCTCGTTCCTTCTGAGTCGTGCCGGTCAGAACAGGACTCCCATCGAGGTTGTCGAGATGCTCAGTGATGGCAGTCACCCCAGATACGAAGGTGCCGTCATCGAGCTCAAGTATTGGCACCGCGCCGCCAGGATAGATGTCGGCGAAAGGTGCCTCGTCATGCCCGCTAGAGGAAATGTCGATTTCGACGAGTTCGATTTGATCGGACAGGCCCTTTTCAGCCAAGGCAATGCGAATCCGCAAAGAATCTGTGGAAAATGAAACGTCATATAGGCGCATGATGTGCTCTTTGAGTTCCTTTTGTGCCAATGAGGCGCTGAAGTTGCCTCGCAGTTATCCCTTCATCGAAGTCAACTTGCGTACGCACGCTACTGACCGGTCTGTTTCATAGAACGATACAGACCGGTCAGTAGCGAGTCAAGTTCCCGTGGTAGAGTGTGGCAATACGAGCAGAGGAACGGGCCAGATATGCCAGCGCTTCGAGCAGGCCGACAAGCGGAAGAACTAGGTACGGATGTGCGGCAAAAGGTGCTGGACGCCGCTTCGGACCTGTTCTACACACAAGGTGTCCGCGCTGTTGGCGTGGATTTGGTGATTCAAAAGGCCGGGGTCGCCAAGACTAGCCTGTATCGACATTTCGGCACGAAGGACGACTTGGTGGCCGCCTACCTTGAACGCGAAGACAAGGCGTTCTGGGACACATGGAACGAGGTCGCCGCGAAACACGCGGACGATCCCAGGGCGGAATTGGATGCTCATCTGGAGTGGATTGGTCAGCGTGTTAATGACCGTTGCTACCGAGGCTGCGCGCAGATCAATGCAGCTGCAGAATTTCCCGACCTTGACCATCCCGCCCGCAAGGTCGCAGCTGCCCACAAAAGCGAAATGCGCCGCCGCTTAAAGGCGCTTGCCATGCGACTCAATGTCACGGACCCAGACAGAGTTGCGGGTCAGCTGACCGTTTTGATAAACGGCGCTTTCGTTAGTATGCAAGTTCTCGAGCCGGATGAAGCCGTGATGCTTCTTCAAAGTGCAGCAAACGCTGTGCTCGCAGCAAACCAGGCTAGCTAGGTTATCCGCAGCTGCACGAGGGCAACCAGGCGTGCGAGCTCTCGCGATCTGGTAAGCGTTTGTACAGAAACGGCCTTTGCACCAAGCAGAGGCCTATAGATGCTGCCGCTCACTCCGTTTCGGCTCGCAAACGGAGCTTCCAGCGGATGTCTCCCTGGCCTTGGTTGTGCTGCCGATGGTTCTGTGTCGTTAACGGATCGCCCTCGCTAAGCGCGCGCTCTTGCCCGCATCCAGTGCATGCGTAGATGCCCGAGTACGGGACCTTGGTGCCAGGCTTGTACTCATTGTCCAGCCTGGTGCCGTGCCTTTTTCTGGCAACCCTCATCGACATACCATGCCATAAGTCTTGTCCCTCCGTTATATGTTTGTACAATAGATGCGAGAGAGTATCCCCGCATTCGATATCGTATTAGAAATAAGACGGTTGGAATGTTCGTTAAAACAAAACAGTGCGTTTGTCAGACCATTGTTGTCAAAATTCGACCGGTCAACGTAAATTTAATTCCCTCAACAATGTGTCGAGCTGTCGAATCTTGGAGCGGGTAGTCGTCGTTCATCCTGCGTTGTTGCCTCGTCAGCTTCCTCCAACACCATGCTTACGTTGACGAATACCTTTGCCGCTGACGTGTTAGACGGTTTGAATCGACCTCCATCCCTGCCGAAGCAGCTGCAGCCGAAGTATTTTTACGACGCTCTGGGTTCAACGCTGTTCGACAAGATATGTAGCCTTCCTGAGTACTACCCGACCAGGACAGAGCTGGAGATCTTGGCTGATAATGCATGTGAAATCGCGATAGCGATTGGCCGCTATGCAGACATCCTTGAATTCGGCGCAGGCTCACTCACGAAGATCCGACACGTTCTGGATGGCTTCCAGCCCCTCAGCCGCCCGCTCAGCTACACACCCATCGACATCTCAGGGAAGCCTCTGCTGCGAGCCGCACGAGCACTGATGGCGACGTATCCAGACCTTGAGATATTCCCGCGGGTTGAGGACTACATGGCCATCGAGGAACTGCCCAAGCCGTCCATACGCCCCATAGGTTTCTTCCTGGGATCGACCATCGACAACCTGGAGCCTCACGAGGCAATCGCGTTCTTGCGGCGGGCGGCGATCCTGTTGAAAGGTGGTGGTCTGCTGGTTGGCGTGGACCTGGTCAAGCGCCCCGATCTCATGCATGCCGCCTATAACGACCAGGAAGGCGTGACGGCGCAGTTCAACATCAATATGCTGCGACGGATTAACCGCGAGCTCGAGGGTACATTTGACCTCAATGGGTTCTCACACTACGCCTACTACAACCCGGGGCGGCAACGCGTCGAGATGCATCTCGTAAGCAAGGAGGACCAGGTCGCCGAAGTCTGTGGCACCTCAATCGAGCTCCGGGAGGGCGAGACGATTCACACCCAGAACTCGCACAAATTTACAATTGCAGGCTTCCAACAGCTTGCCGCGGACTCGGGGCTCAATCCGACGAAAGTCTGGACCGACCGGGCGCAACTCTTCAGTGTGCATTGGTTGGAGTCGCTTGCCTGAAGTACGTGGCATCTTCCTGTCGTGTGCCGATCGCCGCGCTCATGTTTGGATGAAGGAAGAGGCACAGTAGCCATACAAGGGCTCCGACCTGGACCGCCTGCGCAGCCTTCACGTTGAGCTGAACTGGCGACAGATGGAAAAGAGCCTTGTAGCCTGGGGAAAAAAGGGACCTGACTTGAGCAACTATCTATTTGGCTACGAAGCCCCAGCGCATTGGCTGCGAATGGACGCCATCCCAAGCTAGCGCCCAAAAGCGCCAATGCTTCGGCGTCAGGACTTCTTGATGCCGAGGCATGCTCGAAATCATGGGGTTGGTGTAGGCGCGTATTGTTTGAAGAAGCTAAACACTGCTTTCCGAACAATGACTCAGCGCGGGGGGTCGGATTGGCTTAAGCTTTCACATTGAGAATGTGAGCGCCATCCTTTGGCAGCACTCCGAAAATCACCAAGCCTGGTACGCCAACGATACATTCCTGCGCGTGGCCGGTGGCCTCGCCAAGATCGGCGGCTGGGTAGACCCATTGATATGAGCAATGAAAGACGCGGCGCCCCGCAAGCCCGCAAGGGCCGCGGGGCTATCAGCAATGTGCAGGGACGATTCGAACGCGTGCAGCGCGAGGCATTCGATGACGGATGGGCCGAGCCGGTCGACGAACATCAGCACGAGCCTGACGCCTCTCGGCCAAAGTTGCTGACCCAGGTAACTATCGAGCAGGCGAAGTCCATCCTCACGCGCAACAGCTCGCCAGACATCCGTTTCGATGTTTCGCTCAACCCTTATCGAGGTTGCGAACACGGTTGCATCTATTGTTTTGCGCGGCCGTCCCACGCCTACCTGGATCTTTCCCCTGGACTGGATTTTGAGACGAAACTCTATGCGAAGACGAATGCTGCGGCGCGCCTTCGCGAAGAGCTTTCCAAGACTTCCTATCGCTGTGAACCCATCGCGCTGGGCGTGAACACTGACGCCTATCAGCCAATTGAGCGCGAGCACTGCGTCACGCGCGAAATTCTGGAGGTGCTCCATGAAACGGATCATCCCGTTGCCCTAATCACCAAATCCTCACTGATTGAGCGCGATATCGACCTGCTGGCACCAATGGCGGAGAAGCGTCTCGTTTTCGCAGACATCACGATTGCGACCCTGGATACCGATATCGCGCGCACCCTAGAGCCTCGCGCCGCAACACCATCGCGCAGGCTCCGCACAATTCGTGAACTTTCTAACGCCGGCATCCCGGTAGGCGTCAGCGTGGCCCCAACCATCCCTTTCATCACAGAGCCGGACCTGGAACGAATTCTCGAGGCTGCGCAGGAAGCCGGCGCGCGGTACGCCAGCTATGTTGTGCTGCGCCTGCCGTGGGAAGTAAGACCGTTGTTTCTTGAATGGCTTCAGGCTCATTATCCGGACCGCGCAGAGCGCGTGATGAACCGCGTGCGAGAGATGCGCGGAGGGAAGGATTACGACGCGGACTTTTCGCAGCGGATGAGCGGCACCGGAATTTGGTCGGATTTCCTGAGACAACGCTTCTTCAAGGCTGCAGACCGCCGCGGCCTCAGTTACAAGAGGCTGCGACTTGACACCTCCCGATTTCGCGCGCCTGAACGGCCGCCGTCAGCGAATACCTCCGGCAAGCGACACGACGATCGCCAAGCTTCCCTCTTCTGAATCAAACATAGTCTTTAGGGGAAACAAGCCACGTCGGACGCAGTCAGGGAAGGTACCGCTGATGTTGGGAAACGTGGCGCTGGACAAAAAACGAGAGAGTATTGAGCATCCCTCGGCTTCAGAAGCACAGCAGGACCTTGACGGTTGTTTTACGAAAGGGGGGTAACTGCACGCTTCAACACTTTCGCGACATACCCGAAATTCCCTCGCAACCCGAGACCGAAGCTTGGCCATTTTGTTGCCGATATATGCCAAGTGCCATAGCTAGGTCGCCGCAGCGACCTGGACTCGATAGTCATTAGCATGAGACATAAGTATCGAAATAAACTCTTGCGCAGGTCGAGAGAGGGGCTGATGAAGCGCATGGAACACGTGAACAGGCGTCGGTATGCTCGGAACCACCGGCCGCGTAGTGATTCCGCGCCATTGATGCGAGCGCACCGTCTGTTCGTCGACCAGCGCGACGCCGACGCCAGCCGCCACCAGAGCGCAGGCGACATGAGCCTGCTGCACTTCTGCCCGTGGTCGGGGGATGTGATCGACGCCTTCGAAGCACCTTCGCACCAACTGGCCGAAGGGGATGTCTGCGACATAGCCGATGAAAGGTTCATTGACCAGATCTTCGACACGCAGCTCTGCCCTGCTAGTGAGCGGATGGTCTTCCGGCAATGCTGCAACGATGTGGTTTTCGTACAGCAGTTGCGTCGCGAGACTGGGATGAGGGAATGGCATGTATGCGACGGCGATCTCGACCTGTTGACCAAAGATGTGTTGAACGAGGTTGTCGGGGCTCATCGTGTGCAGTACGACGAGTATTTCGGGATGCCGCTTACCAAACGCAGCAATCGCGTGTGGCAGAAGGGATTGACTGAGATTCGCGCTGCAGCCGACGCGCACGACCCCCGAGCCTCGGGTGATAAGTTCTTCTGCGACCTGATTGACGCGTTGCACGCTGTTATAAACAGCACCGACCTCTTCGAAAAGACGCCGTGCTTCTGGCGTGGGATAGAGCCGTCCCTTGATGCGTTCGAACAGCTTGAGGCCAACGCGCTGCTCGGTATAGGCGATCAGCCGGCTGACTGCCGGTTGAGAAACATGCAGCGCCTTGGCCGCCCCACTGATTGATTGGGCAACCATAACCGCGCGGAAAACTTCAATCTGCCGAAGGTTGAAGGCCATAACGTCGCGTTATATTTGGAGGCTAAACTGGCATATGACATTCTAACACCTGCACTCTAGACTGATGTCACCATTCATCACCTGGAAGCAAGCGTGAGCGACTTTGACTTGGTGGTACGAGGCAACGTTGTTGATCCGGATGGGATCGCAGTGGACGCCTGGCTGGGGGTGCGCGAGGGCCGGATCGCGGAACGAGGCCAATGCCAAGGTGGCGCCGCACCGGCGGGACGGCAGGAGGTGGACGCCAGAGGCCTCTGGATCCTTCCAGGCGTTGTAGACGGGCAAGTCCATTCGGGAAGCCAGGCGAACCAGGAAGGGCTGGGGCACGCCTCGCGGGCAGCGGCGGCAGGCGGGATTACAGTGATGGTCGACATGCCCTACGACGACCCGCACCCTGTGGCCTCGCGTAAAGAGCTAGACGAAAAGATCGCCGAGGTACGCCGCGATTGCCATGTCGACGTAGCGCTGTATGCCACCGTCACTGAGAAGTATGGCGTAGACGCCATCGACGCCATGATCGAAGGGGGCGCTTGTGCGTTCAAGTTCTCCACATTCGAAGCGACACCGGGCCGCTTTCCGCGCGTTGAAGAGGACGTCTTGTACGATGCGTTCCGACGGATCGCCCCATCTGGTCTCGCATGTGGCGTGCACAATCAAATGCAGGAACTCACCCGCAAAAGCGTCGCCAGGCACATCTCAGAAGGCGATATCGGCTGGGACGCATTCATGCGTGCACACACACCCTTAATCGAAAATCTCGCAACCACGCTGATCTACGAGTTGGGGGCTGAAACTGGCGCCCGCGCGCATGCAGTACACGTCTCGACGTCTCGTGGATTTGAAATCTTCAAGATGTACCGCCGTGCCGGTCACCTCGTGAGCATCGAAACGTGTGTGCAATACCTCACGCTCAATCATGATGAGCACTCTCGTCGCCTTGGTGCCAAGACAAAACACTACCCGCCGATCCGCACAAAGGCCGAGGCAGAACTGTTATGGCAGCACATTGCCAGTGGCGATTGCACCTTTGTTTCTTCGGATCACGTGAGCTGGGGACTTGAGCGCAAATCGGATCCGAACATCTTCAAGAACGCTTCGGGAGGTCCAGGGCTGGAGACGCTCCTGCCAGCGTTCTGGACTGGATGTGCTGATCGTGGCCTACCGCCCACGGTCGTCGCGCAACAGCTGTGTCGCAACCCAGCGCGCCACTTCTTGTTGGATGACCGAAAAGGCGCGCTGCAAATCGGGCACGACGCCGACATGGTTCTACTCAAGCCCGGACGCTATACCTTTGACCCTCGAAATAGCCTGTCGGCTGTGCAATGGAGTTCTTTCGAAGGAATGAGCTTCGCAGTCAGCGTCGAAGCAACGTACTGTCGTGGCACTCTGGTGTTCGAACGCGCCGATAGTACTGCACCGCAGATTCGCAATATGCCTGGCTATGGGAGTTTCCTCGCGCCCCGGACGACGGAAACGGCATCATGATGTCGGCCATCCCTTCTATTAATGCGGATCGATTGTGGAAACGCATTCAGACACTCAGTTTGCTGACTTTGCCGGACCAGCCCTGGACGCGACGTGCGTTCTCGCCGCAGTTTGTTAAAAGCCGGGCGTGGCTCAAAGCTGAGTTCAAGGCCGCCGGCCTAGAGGTGCGTGTGGATGCGGCAGGCAACCTGATTGGCCGCCGTGCCGGGAAGCGTAAGGGCTTGGCTCCACTTGTGACAGGATCGCATTGCGACACGGTGGTCGGTGGCGGAAGATTCGATGGCATCGCAGGCGTGCTGGCCGGACTTGAGGTTGCGCAGGCGCTCCACGAGGCAGACGTCCACCTCGATCATCCGCTAGAGGTCATTGACTTCCTCTCCGAGGAGCCGAGTGATTTCGGCGCGTCATGCGTCGGAAGCCGCGGTATGTGCGGACTTCTTGCGCCTGCCATGCTCTCCAGCACAAACGCCTCGGGAGAGACTCTCTCAAGTGCAATCGCCAGCGCCGGTGGCGAGCCAACGCGTCTGAGAGCCCCACTGCGGAAATTTGGGGACATGGCTGCCTTTGTCGAACTTCACATCGAACAAGGGCCGGTTTTGGAACGTATGCAGTTGCCAATCGGCGTAGTCACCAACATCGTGGGAATCCGGCGCTCAGCGATCCGCGTGACTGGCCAGCCGGATCATGCCGGCACGACGCCGATGCACATTCGCAAAGATGCGCTGGTCGGCGCCGCGCACATCATCACCGAGGTGTTCCGGCGTGCTTCCGCTGCGGCTAGAGGTGACAGCTATGTCGTTGCCACAGTCGGCAAAGTCGGCGTACACCCAAACATGTCGAATGCGGTGCCGGGCTGCGTCGAGCTAACACTGGAGGTTCGTAGCGATCAGTTGGCGGTATTGCAGGAATTTCCAGAGCAGGTAATGGCCGCAGCACGAGAGGAGCTCGAGTTGCTGCAATTATGCGCGGAAATGCATACAGTCAGCCAATCGACACCGACGGATTGCTCGGAGCTCGTGATGGACGCCGCGAGTCGCGCCGCCACAGATCTCGGCTATTCCTATACGCGCATGCCGAGCGGCGCCGGCCACGATGCCGCCTACATGTCTCACCTGGGACCGATGGGGATGATCTTCATCCCGTGCTTCAATGGGCGCAGCCACTGCGCCGAAGAATGGATCGAGCCAGGCCAGCTGACTGACGGAACCCGCGTACTTTGCCAGACGCTCCGCCTATTGGACACCAGACTCGCTGAGAATCACTCAACATAAAAAGGACCACGGATGTCGGAACAGCGCACACCACGAGCCATCAAGGCAGCACGAGGCACGAACCTGCGATGCGTGGGATGGCATCAAGAGGCCATCCTACGCATGCTCGAAAACAACCTCGAGAACGGAGAGCGGCCGGAGGATCTGGTGATTTATATGAACGCCGCCAAGGCGGCGCGCAATTGGGAGTGCTTCGATCAGATCGTAGCAACACTCAAGGTTCTGAAGAACGACGAAACTCTTGTCGTTCAATCTGGCAAGCCCATCGGCGTCTTTCGCACCAGCATATTTGCTCCTCGCGCGGTCCTTTCGAATGGCATCGTTCTAGGCCGTTGGGCCAGCGATGGTGAGATGTTTGACCTGGAACAGCAAGGTTTGACCGTGCTGCCCGGCATGACGGCTGCTTGCTGGCAATACATTGGAAGCCAGGGCATCGTGCAAGGCACGTACCAGTCCTTCGTTGGCGCTGCCGAGCGCTATTTTGGCGGCAGTCTGGCCGGTCGCACTATTGTTACTGCCGGATGCGGCGGTATGGGCGGGGCACAACCCCTAGCCGGAAAGATGGCCGGAGCCGCAACTCTCATCGTCGATGTCGATCCTGCTTCCCTGAAAAAGCGCTTGAAGACTGGGTACCTAGACGTCATTGCCAATTCGATCGACGATGCGCGACTGCGCATTCGTCAACTGGTCGAACTCAAGATCGGAGGCTCGGTTGGCCTCGTGGGAAACGTTGCCGATGTCTACGAAGAGCTGATTGCAAATGGATTCCAGCCCGATATCGTCACCGACCAGTGCATGGTCGACCCGTACCGCGGATATGTACCAAGCGGGCTCACTCCAGAGCAGGCGTCCACACTGGTGAAAAGCGACACGCCGAAGGCATTGGAACTGGCCGCAAGCACGATGGCCAGACATGCACGAGCAATTCTGCATTTTCAGAAACAAGGCGCGCTCGCCTTTGAATATGGCAACACACTTCGGGCACGAGCTGTGGAGGCTGGGGTGCCTGAGGCAGCAGCACTAGACTCGTTCGTTACTTTATTCATTCGGCCATTGTTCTGCGAGGGCATCGGTCCATTCCGATGGCTGGCTATCTCGGGAGACGAGCGCGATATCCATGTCATTGATGAGCTGATTGAAGAAAGCTTTCCTCCTGACCACATGATCTGCAAGTGGATCGCGCTGGCACGAAAGCACATTCAGTTTCAGGGCTTGCCTGCCCGCATCGGATGGCTTGGGCACGGCGAACGGTCGCGCCTAGCGCGCATCGTTAATAACGCTGTGGCTGATGGTCGCATCTCGGCTCCGATTGCATTTACGCGCGACCACCTCGACGCCGGCTCGGTGGCGTCTCCCTTCCGCGAGACGGAGAAGATGCGCGATGGAAGTGAGGCGATCGCCGACTGGCCACTGATTAACGCGATGCTCGCTTGCTCCGGCGGAGCCACGCTCGTGGCCATCCACGCTAATGGCAATAAATCCATGAGTGCTGGCAATACGGTCATCGCCGATGGAACAGAGCTTGCTGACGTCAAGATAAAGGCAGTGCTCGATGGCGATACCGGCATCGGTGTATTGCGTCATGCGGATGCGGGCTATGAGCTGGCAATCCAGACGCGCAATACGGCCGGGCTAGGGCTTCCTTTGCAAGCAATTCACCATGACTGAGCTAACGCTGTCTGATATCGAGCCCGGCATTGTCGGTGGCATGCTTCTTTCCGCTGGGGGCAGCGGAAGGTCGCGCGTAGAGAAGGACCGGAACTACGGCGCGCTGGCGTGCCAAAACGGCCCGATTCCATTGATCTCGACCACTGCTCTCCAGGGTAAAGATCAAGTCATGATTGCGTCGGGCGTCGGAGCCCCAGGCGGTGGCAAATTGCTAGTCCACCCCGGCCATTCTATCGCCGCGGCGAAAGAGCTGGTTCGCGCGGTGGGGCGGAAGCCCGACGCCGTAATGCCGGGCCATGTACCCGGCCTGTACGCCTGGCTCGTGGCCTCAGAGCTTTCGATCCCGATGCTGGACGCAGCGACAAACGGGAGAGGTCACCCGACGGTGAAGATGGGCAGTCTTGGCCTATCGTCCCGACCCGATTCCCTGTTCTATCAGGCCGGCTCCGGTGACAATGTGCGCCTTTGCGTGCACGGCAACACCCTGATTACTTCGGCGCTCATGCGTGCGGCCGCTGTACAGAATGGTGGCCTGATCATGGCGGCACGCGGCTACTTCGACGCCGCACTGGTAGAGGAAGCGGGCGCCGTCGGTGCAATCACCTACCAGATTGGCCTCGGACGCTCCGTGATGGACGCAGGCGCTTCCGCGAGCGCACGCCTGGCGGCAGCTGTTGCGTTCACCAAGGGCCAGGTCCTTGCAGTGGGTCCCGTTCTGGCCAACACCGTTGCTTATCGCGATGGGTTCGACATCGGCCAATTAACGGTCCGATGCGAGCAATCGAAGAAGGACATCGTCTTCGGCGTGTGTAATGAATTCATGACCGCTGAACACGAGGGCACTCGCATCGCCACTTTCCCGGATCTGATTGCATCGCTTGATGCGGTATCTGGCGATGTGATTGCCATTTCCGAGGCCAAGGTTGGCACCGAAGTAGCCATATTTGCGGCAAGCAAGCGCGCGCTGCCCATGGGCAGCGGTCTGTTCGATCCCACGATCTACCCCGATGTAGAGCGCCTCCTTGGCCAGGAGCTCGCGGCCTTCGCTCTCGATCGCACTGTGTAGGAGCCCATCAGTGATCTTGTACGACAGCAGACACTCCGGCAACGGCTGGAAAGTCCGCCTCCTTCTTGCGGAGTTGGGGTTGGAGTTCGAGCGTCGTGTGCTCGATCTCGGCAGGGGGGATGCCAAAACTGAAGAATTCTTGGCGCTCAACGCGTGGGGCCGCGTTCCCGTGCTGCAGTTGAACGACGGCACGGTCTTGAGGGAATCAAATGCGATCCTACTGCGACTCGCTGCTCACACCCCGCTGCTGCCGCCTGAACTCGAACAACAGGTTCTCGAATGGCTCTTCTTCGAGCAAGCCGATGTTCTGCGATTCCTCGCACGGCCTCGCTACCTTCTTTCTCTGGCCAAGACGGCAACGGCCTCGGACACGGAAGTTCAGTACCTGCAGGCGATCGGCTCGAAGGCGTTAGCCCATATAGAACGGCACCTGGAGACGGTGGACTACTTCGTCGGAGATTTCAGCGTGGTTGACATCGCTCTGTTTCCATACATCTGCATGGCTGATCTGGCTGGATACCCGATGCAACAGTATCCGCGCATTGCCGAGTGGCTCACCCGCATCCAAGGTCGCACGAACTTCGTTCCGCTGATTGAGAATCCCGCATAAGCGGGTCCGGATCTTTTACCGAATCGGGAGCCAAACATGATCCCCATGCGCATTATCCTTGCGACGCTTCTTTGCGTCTCTCTGAGCAATCCGGCACACGCGCAATCAACGACGACAGCCGGAGCTGACTATCCGTCGAAGCCCATCAAACTAGTCGTTCCTTTCCCGCCGGGCGGCCCGATGGATACGCTGGCGCGTCTGATCAGCGCAGATCTACGCAAGCGATGGAATGCAGTCGCGGTGGTTGAAAACCGACCAGGCGCCGGCACCATCATCGGCACCGACGCTGTCGCCAAATCGGTGCCAGATGGGTACACATTGCTCGTGACATCACCAGCCGGGATAGTGCAGCTGCCTTGGATGCAAAAGGTTCCCTACGATCCATTAAAGGACCTGCAGGCAATCAGCGTGATCACGTATCTTCCGCAAGTCCTAGCTGTTCCTGCCACCTCATCTATTCGATCCTTTGCGGACTTTCAGGCTTATGCAGCGACGCACAAGGGAAGCATGAGCTTCGCCAGCATCGGGGCAGGAAGCACATCGCATATCTACGGGGAACTGCTTAATGGAAAGCTTTCCGCGCAGGCCGTCCACTCACCCTACAAAGGAGATGCACCAGCGATGATGGATTTGATCGCCGGAAGGGTGGACTATCTCTTCATCAGCGCGGTCTCTGCCGTGACCTTTGCCGAGCGCGGGAGCATACGCTTGCTGGCCATCACGGGCACGAAGCGTCTGACTTCCCTGCCCCAAGTCCCAACCTTTAAGGAACTCGGCATACAGGACTTCGAATTGGTCGGCTGGTATGGCGTGTTGTCTCCGACAGGCGTACCCGCTCCAATTGCCGAGAAATTGCACAAGACGCTGCAAGAGGCCTACAGAACTAAGGCGTTTTCTGACTTTCTCAGTGCGGCGGGCATAACCTCCGAGTCGCTATCGAGGTCTGAATTCAGCAGCCAGGTGAAACGCGAATATGAGGCCTGGGGCCGCCTCATTCGACAGAACCACATCCAATTGGAGTGATTGAGTACTGCGGCGTCGTACTCGAGGAGATTAAATGATCCAGACCCTCAGCCATACCTTGGCTGACCGACCATTGGTCGTGACGCAAGAGGGCGGCTTCCTGCGCTTAGGGTTCAACCAGGCCGCCCGCGGCAATGCCTTGTCCGCGGAGGTGGTTGACGCGCTGCTTGAGCGCATCACTGCGCTGCATCCTGGTGGCCCGGTGCACACCGTTGTGCTGTCCGGTAGCGGGAAGCACTTCTGCACCGGCTTTGACCTCGCAAATCTCGAGACAGAGAGTGAAGCAAGTCTCGCCATGCGGTTCATCCGGCTTGAAATGCTGCTGGGAGCACTATGGCACGCCCCAGTTCGCACGATCGCAGTGGCGCAGGGGAAGACTTGGGGCGCCGGGGCCGATATGTTTGTCGCGTGCGACGTGAGGATGTGCACGCAAGATGCCACTTTTCGATTTCCCGGTCCCGCGTTCGGCGTGGTCCTTGGAACCGGCCGTCTCTTTGCCAGGGTCGGACGCGAAGCCGCGCGCGAACTAACGGTCGGAGCAGCAACCTTCAGTTCCGATCAGGCGTTGGCGACCGGACTTTCCTCGCGGATCGTTGCGTCTCCTTGCGTCGATGCGGCAATTGCAAGCTTGCCAGCCGAAACCCTGGAAGCGGAGACGAGCGCCGTGCTTCGCCAGATTACATGCCCTGACCACAGGGATGCGGATCTGGCAGCCCTTGCAAGATCGGTTTGCGGTGGTCAGACGAAGGCGCGGATCATCGCCTATCGCTCGGCCCAACTGCAGGCAGTTAAGCCGCTAAAGGAATCATCAGCATGAAGAATATCTACCGCCTAGACGACTTCATCCGCGAGATTAACGGTTCGGTCTTCAGCGCTGGCGTTAGCGAGAGCGCCCGCCTCACTCTTCCAACTGCTGCCCTTCAAGCCTTGGTGGCGCGCGACGATTGGCTGCCACCAACCATGGCCGAGGACCATCCCGAGCACTACTGTCAGCACCTCCTCTACTGCGACCCCGACCGTCGTTACTCGCTGATCAGCGCGGTCTGGGGGCCTGGCCAGGGAACGCCCGTTCACGACCACCTTACATGGGGAGTCGTCGGAATGCTTCGGGGCACCGAGTGGTCACAGCACTATTCGGTGGGTGACGGCGCACCGTGTCCGATAGGCGAGCCCGAGCTGCTCGAGCCAGGAAAGTTCACCACCGTGTCGCCTCAGAGTAGAGACATCCATCGTGTCTGGAATGCCTACTCGGATCGCGTCTCGATCAGCATCCATCTGTACGGAGGTGACATCGGAAGCATAGAGCGACACGTCTTCGACAGTGCAACCGGCGCCAAGAAATCATTCGTCTCGGGCTATGGAAACTGCCTGGAGCTGGATCTGTGACCTACACCGCCGCTCACTGGGGCACTTACAGGGTAGATAACTCTGGTGGTGAATCCACGCTACTGCCGTTCGAGCAAGACCCAGACCCCTCGCCTATTGGCCTTGGTGCGCTTGCGGCCAGCCAGGCCGATATTCGCGTCAAGCGGCCTGCCATCCGGCTGAGTTGGCTGCGGCATGGGTGGGGTACCCGGCCCGACCTACGGGGTATTGATCCCTATGTGGAAGTGGCCTGGGATGAAGCGCTCGACTTTGCAGCCATGGCCTTGAAGGGTGTGATCGCGGAATGGGGCAATTCCTCGATCTTCGGTGGGTCCTACGGATGGTCCAGTGCGGGACGCTTTCATCACGCTCAGAGTCAGATTCATCGCTTTCTGAATTGCATTGGTGGCTATGTGCGTTCGGTCGACACATACAGCCTGGGAGCAGCACGTGTGTTGATGCCACACGTGATCGCACCCATGGACGACCTTATCAATATCCACACCAGTTGGGACGTCCTGACTGCCCACACAA
Source organism: Cupriavidus sp. CuC1 (assembly GCF_044627735.1). Taxonomy (NCBI): domain Bacteria; kingdom Pseudomonadati; phylum Pseudomonadota; class Betaproteobacteria; order Burkholderiales; family Burkholderiaceae; genus Cupriavidus; species Cupriavidus sp. CuC1. Next base: position 41,887 of record NZ_JBIUHC010000030.1, read on the forward strand.
AACTGTTTGTCGCGTTCGGCGGAGTACCTGCAAAGAACGCCCAAATTTCCCAGGGCCTGACCTCCGAACACAAGATTTCCCGATCGCTCCGCGAAATGGCTCGGACCGGAGTGCGATTCGTCAACATAAGTCCGGTCAATAGCGACCTTGATACGGGCACTCGCCATGAGTGGATTCCCATTCGTCCCAACACAGATGCCGCCATGATCCTCGCGATGGCCTTCACGCTAAATTCTGAGGGCTTGCATGACGAGCAGTTTCTAGCTTCGCATTGCGTTGGATTCGAGCGGTTCGTACCTTACCTCACCGGTCAGAACGATGGCATCGCCAAGACCCCGGAATGGGCGTCCACGATTACAGGTGTGCCCGCAGAACGAATTCGTACGTTGGCCCGTGAACTGGCTAGTGTGCGCTCCATCGTCAACATGTCCTGGTCGCTGCAGAGGGCACATCACGGGGAGCAACCCTATTGGGCGTTGGTCACACTCGCCGCCATGCTGGGACAGATTGGGCTGCCGGGCGGAGGCTTTGGGGTTGCCTATGGCACTGTCAATGGAATTGGGAACATAACACCGCACTTTGGCGGGCCGACATTTGCGCAGGGAACCAATTCCATCAAGCAGTTCATTCCCGTCGCGCGCATCACAGACATGCTTGAGCGCCCTGGCGATACTCTGAATTACAACGGCGAAACGCTCACTTATCCCCGCATCGAGCTCATCTATTGGGCTGGCGGCAATGTCTTTCACCACCATCAGGACCTTAATCGACTGTTGAAGGCCTGGCGCAGACCAAAGGCGATTGTCGTGAATGAGCAGTTCTGGACAGCGACTGCAAAAGCCGCGGATATTATTCTTCCGGCGACCACAACACTGGAACGCGACGACATCGGCTACGCCACGAAGGAGCGCTTCATGGTGGCCATGCAACAGGTGATCCCAAAGGTTGGCGAGGCGCGCGACGATTACGACATCTTCGCAGACCTAGCCAGACGACTCGGAGCACAGGCCTCCTTTACTGAGGGCAGGACCTCTGGAGAATGGATCCGGCTACTGTATGAGGACTCAAGCCTACGCGCGCGCGGCTACGGCGTGGAGCTTCCGGACTTCGATCGCTTCTGGTCCGAAGGCCTCGTCGACCTCGCACCTGAGCCGATGCGGCACGTGATGTTCTCCGAGTTCAGACAAGACCCGGAAGCGTATCCACTGAAAACCCCCTCGGGCAAGATCGAGATCTTCAGCGAGCGAATCCACAGTTTCGGCTACGCAGACTGTGGAGGGCATGCACGCTGGTACGAACCTATCGAATGGCTGGGTAGCGCGAAGGCTGCCACGTACCCGCTTCACATGCTGTCGGATCAGCCGTTCACGAAATTGCACAGCCAGCTCGACCACAGCAGTTACAGCCGCGCAAACAAAATCGACGAGCGCGAGCCGATCACTATCAACCCCGACGATGCGGCGGAGCGTGGCATCCAAGAAGGAGACTTGGTCCGGGTATTCAATGACCGTGGATCCTGTCTGGCTGGGGCACGCTTGAGTCCGCTCATCTCGCGCGGGGTTGTCAAGCTTTCCACTGGGGCCTGGTTTGACCCCGTCGACTGGAAGAACCCTGCCCGGCTGGAGAAGCACGGCAATGCCAACGTGTTGACCCTGGATCATCCGGCGTCTGAGTTGTCACAAGGTTGCATTGCGCAGACCTGCCTGGTGCAAGTCGAGCGCTTCTCAGGTGTAGCTCCGCCAGTCACGGCATTTGCTTTGCCAAAGTTCGTCAATCGCTGACGGCGAGATTATCTCGCTGGAGACGCTCCTCATATCTTGTCTTGCAGATACCTCGCAATGGAGTCGAAACAAATGACCTCTGTACAAATCAACTCGAAAGAACAACTGCAGCCGCTGACAGGCATCAAGGTGGTCGAGTTCTGCCAGGTAGCAGCAGGACCCTTCTGCGCCATGCTGCTTGCAGACCTCGGTGCGCAGGTTATCAAGGTCGAGCCACCGGAGGGCGACTCGCTACGGCAATGGCCTCCCCTCACGGGAGGATTCAGCGAGAACTTTGCATCGCTCAATCGTGGCAAGCGATCGGTAGCACTGGACTTGAAGAATCCCACACAACGTGACCAGGCCCGCGAACTCGTGCTCGGCGCTGATGTATTGATAGAGAATAACCGCCCCGGCACCTTGGACAGGCTGGGTCTGGAATGGAATTGGTTTGCCGAGCGCCATCCAAAGCTGATCTATTGCTCCATCTCCGCCTTTGGCCAGAGTGGGCCACGCAGTGGTGAAGGCGGCTTTGATCTGACCATTCAGGCGGCGGCTGGCGTGATGAGCGTGACCGGCGAACCTGAGGGCGGTCCTGTGAAATGTGGCGTTCCACTAGCCGATTTTTCGTCCGGGCTGTACGCCGCCTACAGCATCGCTGCCATGCTTGCTCGCGTCGCCCAAGGCGGTGCCGGCGGACATCTTGACGTACCCATGTTCGGCGCGACCCTGGCAATTGCGGCGCTGCAGACTAGTGAGTACTTTGGCACGGGCGCCAATCCGCGTAAGTTGGGATCCGCGCATCCTCGCAATGCGCCCTACCAAGCCTATCAGGCAGCGGACGGTTGGTTCGCCATCGCCGCGGGAAACGATAAGCTATGGCGAGCAGTGTGCGAAGTAGTTGATGCAGCAGAGCTGCGGACCGACGTCCGCTTCCAGTCCCCGACGCTTCGAGCGGCAAACCAGACCGCGCTGAAGCAGCATCTGGATCCACTGTTTGCTCGTTGCCCGGTGCAGCATTGGCTGGCTGCTTTTTCCGCAGCGGGCGTACCCGCCTCCGCGATCAACGGCTATGCAGAGGCCTTGGCCGATGTACAAACACACCATCTCGGACTTGTGCACGAGCTTACGCTGCCCAATGGATCGAAAACCCGAACCGTGGGGTGCCCGGTGCGTATTGACGGTCAGGTGGTGCCAGTTGACCTTCAGCTTCCAACCATAGGCCAACACACGTCGTCCCTGCCAGAACGAATCTGGGACAAGAATCCGGCGGCGTGACTGTCGCCCGGGTGCCCGCGCCGCCATTTCCAGCGGCGCGTGTGATGAACGAAGCACTGGACCAAGGGACTAGAGCAAGCAAGAGAGCGGCTGGCTCCCCCGGCATTGCAAACGATTCTGCCATCGCCTTCTTAAATCTTGGCATCGCGCTGCTCAGGCCTGCTCGGAAGGAGCTTCGATGCGGAGAAAAGCTGACGCTTCCTCGCCGTACGATGCGCAGAACGGTGCCAAAGCAGTGGCGACGTATGCCGTCGGCATTAGACGGGAATCTCGCGAGCACGCCAAGGATGCGAATCGAAATGATGCCGCACCCTAGCTGCCGCCAAATGCAACTCAGCTGATGACCGCTCGTACATCCTGTACCGCGGGCATGTTGGTCTCCTCCGTGCTGGGCGGCTCTGTGGCCGCAGCCGCCGCGACAAAGTCGTCTTTGCGCAAGCACAGGAGCGCGACAAGAGAACAAACTCCCGTTCCTACATAGAAATACCAAGGCGATGTAATGTCCCCTGTCACCTTGATCAGCCAAGTCGACAGTAACGGTGCGCTACCTCCAAAGATCGCCACGGGAATGTTGTAGGCAACCGCAATCCCGGTCGAGCGGATACGCGTTGGCAGCAGCTCGCTCATCGTGGCGTAGGTGGAAGAAGCATAGAGTCCAAAGCAGATGGCAACTGCCATCAGAGGCAAGAGGAAGCCTTGCGGTGTTGCCTGTGGCGCTACGTGGAAGAACCAGTACATCGCCAGTGTTGCCATCACGCCCACTACCAGCAGAAACGGCTTGCGACCGTAGACATCTGTGAATTTTCCGCCGAGAGGCATCACGAATGCTGCAGCCAAGCTCGAAATGACGACATATGTCAAAGTGGTCCCGCTCGAGAACCCAAGCACCTTTGACATGTAGGTCGAAGCAAAGGTCAGCAGCAGGTAGAAGATCGAGCTGTGCAGGGTAATGATGAAGAACACCAGCGCTATGGCGCGTCGCCACTGGAACACTTCCTTCAAAGGAGCTTTCGATGTCTTCCCGGCATGAGCGAGCGCCTTGAACTCCGGGCTATCTTCCAGCTTCATCCGGATGTACATGGAAACGATGCCCATAGGCCCGGCAACCAGGAACGGAATCCGCCAGCCCCACTCCTGCATGCTGCTAGCTCCGAGCAAGTGCGTCATGCCATTCGCCACCGCCCCGCCTAGCACCAGACCAAGGACGGCCGTTACCATAAGCCAACTGGTAGAGAATCCACGGCGCTCGGGTCCTGCGTACTCCGCGATGAAGCTCGTGGTTGTTCCGATTTCCCCGCCTGCGGAGAAGCCCTGCAGGCATCGCAACAGAACCAGTAAGACCGGGGCAGCTAGGCCAATGGATGCATATGTCGGCAGAATGCCCAGCATGAACGTCGAACCGGACATGAGGATCAGAACGATAACCAAGGTACGGCGTCGCCCGATTTTGTCTGCGAGCGGGCCGAAGAAGATGCCCCCTATTGGCCGGATGAAGAAGCTCAAGGCAAATGCCGCGAAGCTGCTGATGAGGCTGGTCATGGGGTCGTTTGACACGAAAAACGCTTGCCCGATGTACACCGCCAGGAAGCCATAGACTCCGTAGTCGTACCATTCGATGAGATGGCCAGAGGTCGCACCTATGAATGCCTTACGGCGCTGGGCCGCGTTGTCTCCTGAGAGGATAGTCATTGCTATCATCCTTTATCGATGAAGTAGAAAGCCGAGGACATCAAACGACCAAGGGAGAGATCCCGCGATCCTTGGTGTCCACGAAAAGGCGGCGTAGCTCAGTCTTGGGAATCTTGCCGTAGCCGTTCTTAGGAAGCTCTGCAACGAACAGGTATCGCTTCGGCTTCTTGAACGACGCCATCGTCTTTGTGAACCATCGGTTCAGTGCGAAGGCATCTGCTTCATGGCCTGTTCGCAATACGACAATGGCTAGGACAATTTCGCCCCACTCGTCGTCCGGCTCACCAACCACGGCCACTTCTTCGACCGCCGGATGTTCAGCCAGGACTTCCTCGACTTCGCGGGGATAGATGTTGCTGCCGCCCGAAATAATCACGTCCTTGGAGCGATCCGTCAGGGTGAGCATGCCAGTCTCATCAACGTATCCGACGTCTCCGGTGCGGAGCCAGCCGTCCACAAGCGCAGCACGACTTGCCACCTCGTTACGCCAGTATCCCTGCATGACCGTAGCGCCGCGGACAACGACCTCACCTTGCAAGCCCGAGGCCACCGGCTCAAAGCCGCTGTCTACTACTTTCACCTCAACACATGACTGCGCCCATCCGACGGAAGAAGCGACACGTTCCCAGTCGGGCCGCGAGCGATTGCCCACCGCTTCACGGCTCAGCGCGGTGATGGTCATAGGAGATTCGCCCTGACCGTAAATCTGCACCAGGCGCGGGCCGAACGCGTTCAATGCGATGCGCAGGTCTGCCAGGTACATCGGCGCACCTCCGTAGACGATGGTGCGGATGCCGTTACCACCATAGCCCGACCGTATCGCCTCCTCGCTCATCCGCTTCACCATGGTTGGAGCAGCAAACAGCGATACGCGGCCTAGGGTAGAAGCGATGCTAAATATCTCAGACGGGTCGAAGGCACGCGATTCCGGAACGATATGCGCGGCGCCAGACCTGATGAAGATGAAGTTATAGAGGCCGGCGCCATGTGATATTGGCGCGGCGTAGAGCAAGGCATCGCCTCCACTCACCGACTCGACCTCGACCGGATAGCAAAGCGACATGGCCGAGAGATTGCCATGCGAGAGCATCGCGCCTTTGGAACGCCCAGTGGTCCCGGAGGTGTAGAAGATCCACGCAAGGGTGTCGGACGAGCAAACCTTTGGCGCTACCACAGGCCTGGCCAGCAGCGGGGTCCGCAAATTGCGCAGCGCAGCGATCTCTTTGCACCCGACGGGAAGGTCAGTTGTCGAGAAGACGTGGCCGTTATCCGTGAGCAACACGCTCGCTTGCGCATCCTCGACAATGCGAACAGCTTCAACAACGTGCAGTTTGCAATTGATGGGCACCGCCACCGCGCCAAGCCACCAAATGGCATAGAGCCATTCCAGGTACTCGCAGCAGTTATACATGAAGAGCACCACCCTATCCCCTGGCTGCACGCCATAGGCGTCATGCAGTACGCCGGCCAGCTCGCGCACCGTCTTTCGCAAGTCGTCATAGTCAGCAATCTGCATCGTGCCCCGGTACAGCGCGGGTCGCTCGGGCCAGCGGTTTGCCGCTTCGTCGAGCCAGTTTGCGATGTTCATTTCTTACGCCCTCCGTGCCTCGAGGACAGTCGCATAGTTGGCGACTCCCATCCCGCCCATATTGAAGAGCAATGCTGCCTCGGGTTCGTGAGCACTCACGCCTATAGGATCTCCGGTAAGTTGCCGGAACGCCAGGGCGTGCATCGACACACCGGTGGCACCAACAGGATGGCCCTTGGCTTTCAGACCGCCGGACAGATTTACTGGCAGACGCCCTCCGGGCTGAACGATGCCCTCCTCCAGTGCCAGGTGGCCTTGGCCAGCAGGGGCCAGTCCCATCGCTTCATAAATCAGCAGCTCTGCGATGGTGAAGCAGTCATGAACTTCCGCGAAGTCCATATCGCTCAGCGACACACCAGCTCGCTCCAGTGCAGCTGCGATGGCCCGACGGGGTCCTTCGAAAGCGAGCAGATCCCTTTGACGCAGCGGCAAGATGTCGCTGACCAAGGCGTGAGAGCGAATTGCCACTTCTTTGGCAAATGACTTGGCGCGCGACTCCGATGCCAGGAGAATCGCTGCAGCCCCGTCTGAAATCAGCGAGCAATCCGTCAGGCGCAACGGCGGGGCAATCAACGGATTGCTATCCGACACCGTATTGCAGTGCTCGAACGTCATTTCCCGACGCATCTGAGCAAGCGGGTTCGTCAGGGCATTGGCGTGATTCTTTGCAGCAATAGCCGCCATGGCGGGAAGCGGGTCCCTGAAACGCGACGAATACTGTTGCGCAGCGACGGCAAATACTTGAGGGAAGCTCAGCTTCGCTTCTTCGGCGTCGTTCTGGTAACCGGCACCGGCAAGGCTGCGCGTCACCTCCGCGGTTGAGTTTGAAGTCATCTTTTCGGCGCCAACCACGAGCACAAGCTCAGCTTCGCCGGCCCGAATCAGATTGATGCCAGCCTGAACAGCAGCCGATCCAGACGCGCAGGCGTTCTCGCATCGCATGGCAGGCTTGTAACGGAGCCCGGGATCCGCTTGCAGTACGAGCGAAGCGGGAAATCCGTCGGGCACCATGCCGGAGTTGAAATGACCGAGAAAGACTGCATCGATCTCAGAAGCGTCGATCTTGGCGTCACGAAGAACGCTCTGTGTTGCCTCAACGATGAGAGATTCGAGAGTCTGCTGGCTGAGACGGCCAAATGAGGTATGAGCGCTCGCAACGATGGACACGGATTTGGCTGACATGGGTCGCTCCTTTGCAGGCAATGTCGCTGTACTAGGGGCCGCATATGCGGGATTGCTGTTGGTCGTAATCTATATCTCTCGCAACATCGCAGGCAGACGGCCAATTACCCTAGGGTTCACACTGATACGCGATTCATAAGTTCGTTCCAAAATTCGAGCGTAAGAGCGTATACAGCGGCGAAACGGTGCAAGGGACAGATATGAAGAGGCGGCCACGCGTAGAATTTTCCATATCCGAGTCAGAAGTTCGTTCGCTATTAGTGCGCTCGAGGCTTCCAGAAACGGGGCCAGCAACGGCGCTTCGGCTTCGAATCGTGACGCGACTTGCGCAGGGTCTCTCGAGCACCGCTGTTGCTGCGGAGCTGGGCATAAGCGAAAAGACCGTAGTGAAATGGCGGGGCCGATTTCTCGCGCGTGGGGAAGATGGGCTACTCGATGCCCCTCGCCAAGGTGCGCCGCGCCGCATCGACAATGTTTCCGTGGCCAACGTCATCACGCACAGATTGTCCTTAGACGATGCCACTAGCACGCGCGAGGTTGCGCGGCAAACAGGCGTCTCGCAGTCCACCGTCGCGAGAATCTGGCGGGCCACAGGTCTATCAGGCGCGCGGCACGAGGGCAAGTCATCGGGTTCAGCACGACGCAAAACTCGTGCCCCATCCCATATTGCATCCGGAGACGAGCGTGATAGCGAAGCCAGCGACCTCATGCTGGCGTTCTATATGGCTCCCGTAGGTCTCATGGTGTCCCGACAACGCGTTGTTCACACGTACAACGGAGCATTCGGTCAAATGTTCGGATACGAGCCGAAATCACTCGTCGGAAAATCGCTGGAGGCGCTCTATCCGACGCCAAAGGAGTTCGAGCACATCGGCGAACGAGCTCTGCTTATCATGCGAGACACTGGTGTGTATTCGGATGAGCGCATCATGCGCCGCGCAAACGACAGCCTTTTTTGGTGTCACGTGTCTGGGCGCGCAATCGACCGGGCAGATCCATTCGCTGCTGCGGTCTGGACGTTCGAAGACCTTTCTTCGGTACGCAAGGTCACTGCCGACCTGACCTCTCGTGAGCGTCAAATAGCCCAGCTGTTGGTGAACGGCAACAGCAGCAAGCAGATCGGGCGCGAATTGGCTATCAGTCCACGCACCGTGGAGGGGCATCGTGCTCGCCTGATGCTCAAGTACGGGGTCCAGTCTTCGAGCGAGCTGATTGCGCACCTAATCGGAAGAGTGATTTAAAACCATATTCGGCGCATGCCTATCTCTCCCTCATGCTGCGGGAGATAGCCATTTGCCACGCCATAACTCTGGCGTCCCGATCCGAGGGCGTGCACTCTTGAATTGGCCGCACGGCAAGCGACACGTGCGCGGCCACACCACTCCATAACGGCTACCTAGGCGTAACCACACCACCAACTCGTGGATGGAACAAGCACGCATTGTTCCGTTCTATCGAACAATTCTTTTGGAACATTGAACTTGAGTCTATGCAGCCGCCGACGCTATGTTTTTAACAGCTAGGCGGAATTTGTTCCGCTTTGTCCGACGTGCGCATTCCATCGTAGGTCAACGTCAACTTCCTGGGTCGAAAAGAAAAATGCCGCTCGCTCATTCCGCCTTTTCGCTCTGTCGTGACCTCGCTTCGCTGCTTGCGCTTCGAGCACTGCCCCTACTGCTCCAGCGGCGCATTCGCCGTTTGCCCATTGGGCAGCGACTTTCCTGCTGCGGCTCGCCTCCTTCCCGCAGTTTCCGTGGGAAGCCCCGCCAATCGCTTCTTCGCCTCTTCCAGGATTTGGTTCGAGAGCTGTGGGTCATCGATGATCCGCGACATCGTGACGGCTCCAATCATGGCCGACAACGTGAAGATTGCGCCACCTTTCGCCTCTTCCGAGTCAAAGTACTCAGAAATCACATCGATAAGCCCACGGAACCCATTCGAGGCAGCACGCCTGGCGTCATCGTCCGCCCGCGCGAGCTCACTACCAAGGGCGACCAACGGGCATCCGCCCAAACGGTCGTCTCGATATTCAGCGGATAGAAAGTCCCGAATGTGATTTAAGAAAGCCTCAGTTCCACCTTCGGCAGCAGCCTCTGCCGTCTGTACCAGGGACTCCATGCTTGCCGCGCAAGCCTCTGCGACAAGCTGGTCTTTCGACGCAAAGTGGCGATAAAAGCCCCCGTGTGTAAGGCCGGCCGCCGCCATGATCTCCGAGACACCCGTTGCATGGATGCCATTGCGCCGAAACTCCCGCACTGCAATTTCAACAATCCGCCGTCGCGTTTCGGCGGTTTCTGCCTTCGACTTCTTCATTTGCCAACTCCTTCAGGCCGCGCGCGGGGACGACCCAACTCTTGCGCCGGCGACGTCTGAACTATCGGTCATAAAATTTATAGTGTCAAGTGATCATCTATTTCTTGACTTTTTAGATGACGACTTTTATCTTACAGGCAGATAGCGTCAACCAATCATCTAAAGCTGGCGGGGTGGTAGACCAGCTGGAGAGGTTTAGGCAGATGTGGACGCTTCGGAACAAACCGGTGCCGGCTTGGGTGTTTCAGCGGCGCAATCCCTCTCCAAGACAAATGAGGAATGAAGATGAATGACGACATCACCCGGCTGGACGCCGGAAGTAGCGCGAGCCAGACTTCCCGCAAGAAGGGGACAGCTGTATGGGTGGGGTCAATCGCAGCGGCTGCTGTTGTTGTGGCAGGTGGCGCATTGACGCTTTATGTGGGAGGTTCAAACAAGGTCCAGGCTGCTCCGACTAAGGCACCAATCGTCTCAGTCAGTGCCCCTCTGCAACGCGATGTCGAGACCCGCATTGGCTTTCTCGGCCAATTCTCGCCGGTCAAGAACGTGGAGCTGCGCGCACAGGTCGGTGGGACCTTGAAGCAAATCAACTTCAAGGACGGCGACATCGTCCGCGAGGGCGAGGTTCTGTTCGTCATCGACCCCGAGCCGTATGAAATCACCCTTAGCAAGGCACAAGCCCAGCTCGAAAGTGCGACTGCTCGACTTGAATTGGCCGGCCGTGAATTGACCCGCGCCGAGACGCTGAAGAACACCGACGCCGGAACGCAGCAAAACGTTGAGCAACGTCTGGCTGAAAAGCGTGCTGCTCAGGCGGCCGTGAACGATGCGAAAGCGCAGATCCGGGACGCACGTTTCGACCTTGAGCGCACGCGTGTCAAGGCTCCATTCACCGGCCGGATTGGCACACACCAGGTATCGGCAGGCAACATCATTGCCGGCAGCCGCGCAGCCAATGGTCCGACCACCCTGCTCGCCACCATCGTGTCCATGGACCCGATCTACCTGAATTTCGACATGAGCGAGGCTGACTATATGAAGTTCCAGCAGCAGCGCGCGAAGGAAAAGGGGCCACTCGCCAACAAGATTGAGATCTCTCTCAATGGCGAATCGAAGTACGAGCGCGACGGCACACTGGATTTCATCGACAACACGCTTGACCGTTCCAGCGGCACGATTCATGCCCGTGCCACGATTCGCAATCCCGACCTGGGTCTGACTCCGGGCGGATTCGCGCGCATTCGCCTCGCCGTATCAGCCCCTGAGCCGGCTCTGCTCGTGCCGGATGCTTCCGTCATTGCGGACCAATCGGAACACATTGTCCTCACGGTCGGCAAGGGCAACATCGTGACACCGAAGAAAGTTGAGATCGGGGACATTCGCGGCGGGCTGCGCGTGGTGCGCTCGGGTCTGGCTGCGACCGACCAGGTCGTAATCGACGGTGTACCTCTCGCAGCGCCGGGCTCGAAGATTGCGCCGCAGCCGGGTTCTATCAAGTTCGCCGAACAGGACTGATGCCATGAAGCTCGCTCACTTCTTTATTGACCATCCACGGTTCGCCGCGGTGCTCAATATCTTCCTTGTCCTGTTTGGGCTGGCAGCAATGACCACGCTGCCCGTGGCTCAATATCCGGACATTGTTCCGCCAACCATTCAGATTACGACCGCCTATCCGGGCGCGTCTGGCGAGACCATCGCCCGCACGGTGGCCACGCCCCTCGAGCAAGCCATCAACGGCGTGGAAAACATGTCGTACATCAGCAGCCAGTCGACGGGTAATGGATTGCTTACCATCACCGTCATTTTCAAAATCGGGACGGATCCGAATACAGCGCTGATGCTCACCCGCAACCGGGTGCAGGACACGTTGTCTCGGCTGCCACAAGAAGTCCAGCTTCAGGGCGTCCAGGTGAAGAAGACCATTCAGGCCCTACTGCTTGGGGTGCACGTCTATTCGCCGGACGGTTCGCGTAGCGCTGAGTATCTTTCCAACTACATGCTCCGCGTGAGGGATGAGATCGCACGCATCCCTGGTGTCGCTGACTTCTGGGCACTCGGCGAGCGCCGCTATGCAATGCGAATCTGGATCGACCCGGATAAGGCTGCCGCATACAACATCAGCGCGAGCGAAATCATGGCAGCGCTTCGCGCACAGAACGCTCAGGTGTCGGCAGGTGCGTTGAACGTACCTCCCGTCGCGAACAGCGCAGCGTATCAGGTCAACGTCGAAGCGCTGGGGCGCCTGACCAAGCCTGAAGAGTTCGCTGACATCATCATCAAGTCCGACAACAAGGGCCGGGTTACGCGTATCCGTGATGTGGGCCGCGTAGAACTGGGTTCGGTTGACTATGGCTCCAAGGCATATGCCGACCGCCATGTCTCGGCACCGTGGTGGGTCATCGCCACGCCGGACGCAAACGTGGTTGAAGTTCAGCATGCGGTCTGGGACAAGATGGCGGAGCTCAAGAAGGACTTCCCGCCGGGCGTCGACTACATCAAGATCTACGATCCGACCAACTTCGTAACGTACTCCATCGATGAAGTCATTCTGACCATCTTTATCGCCATCATCCTGGTCGTCGGCGTTGTCTACATATTCCTCCAGAGCTGGAGAGCCACAATTATCCCGGTGATTGCCATCCCGATTTCGCTGCTTGGCACCTTCACGGTCCTGGCTGCGCTCGGAATGTCGGTGAACAACTTGTCGCTATTTGGGCTAGTGCTGGCAGTGGGGATTGTGGTGGACGACGCGATTGTCGTGGTCGAGAACGTCGAGCGCAACATGAGTCTTGGTATGTCTCCGCTCGAAGCCGCTCACCAGACAATGACTGAAGTCTCGACGGCCCTGATTGCCATCGCGTTGACGCTGTGCGCAGTGTTCGTGCCGACGGCCTTCATCTCGGGCATCTCGGGTCTCTTCTTCAAGCAGTTCGCAACCACGATTGCCGCATCGACGGTTATCTCGTGCTTCGTCTCGCTGACGCTGAGCCCGGCCCTGTGCGCGGTCATGCTTAAGCCGCACGACCATGCCCATGCGAAGGCCCATGGCATTGGCGCGTTCTTCCGTCGGTTCTTCGGCAAGTTCAACGTTGGGTTCGAGTGGCTGTCGGACCGCTACGGCAAGATGACCGCTCGCCTGGTTCGCGCTGGCGTGATTGTCGTGGTGGCGTACGTCGGCCTGATTGGTCTTACCGGCCTGCAGATGTCACGCATGAGCACTGGCTTTATTCCTGAGCAAGACATTGGATATCTCGCGATAATCGTCATGTTACCGCCAGGATCGAGCCTCGAGCGCACCGACAAGGTAGTTCGTGAAGTCAATGAAATTGCCCTGAAGACCCCTGGGGTTACGCATACCTCGCCGACGACGGGATTCGATGTCACCACGTCGACCGTGTCACCGAATGTTGGGACGATTTTCACGTCCCTCCCTTCCCTCTACGGTGAACATATGAAGGGTGTCACGGCTGCATCGATGGTTCAAACCTTGCGAGAACGGTTGTCTGTCATCAAGGACGCCTACGTCATCGTCGTGCAACCGCCTGCAGTTCAGGGCCTCGGTGCTGCCGGTGGCTTCAAGATGATGCTCCAGGACCGCGATGGGCTCGGGCCGCAGGCGCTGGCCAAGGCAGCGAACACGTTGGTCGCCGCAGCGAACAAGGACAAGACCTTTGGTGGTGTCTTCACGCTGTACAACGCCGGCTCTCCGTCGATATACACCGATATTGACCGTCTGAAGGCCGAGAAGATTGGTCTGACGACCACCGACGTCTTCTCCACTCTGCAGCTGTACCTCGGTTCGCAATACGTCAATGACTTCAACTACCTCGGCCGCACCTATCAAGTGCTCGCCCAGGGCGACGAAGCATTCCGCAAGACGCCCGGGGATATTGCACGGCTGAAGGTGCGTAATGCAGACGGGGAGATGGTGCCTATCGGTTCTGTGGCCACGTTCAAGGACTTGACTTCGCCGTATCGCGTACCGCGACACAACCTGTTCCCGGCAGCTGAAGTGATGGGTGTAGCAGCGCCTGGTGTGGCTTCCGGTACAGCGATGAAGCGCATGGAGGAGCTTGCCAAGGAAGTGTTGCCGTCGGGCATCGGCTTCGAGTGGGCCGACCTTGCATATCAGCAACAGCAGCACGGTATCCCGACGATTGCCATCTTCGCTGCAGCGGCCCTGTTCGTATTCCTCGTGCTGGCCGCGCAATACGAAAGCTGGAAGACTCCGTTGGCCATCGTCCTGATTGTCCCGATGTGCTTGCTTGCGTCGTCCTCGGGCCTGCACTTGCGCAATATGCCGATCGACATCCTGGCCCAGATTGGATTCGTGGTGCTCCTTGGGCTAGCGGCGAAGAACGCGATTCTCATCGTCGAGTTCGCTAAGCAGCGGCAGGATGAGGATGGTGCAAACGCAGAAGATGCAGCAGTGCATTCGGCTCGGACTCGTCTGCGCCCGATTCTGATGACATCGTTCGCCTTCATCGCGGGTGTGGCACCGCTGGTCGTAGCTACCGGAGCTGGTTCTGAAATGCGCCAATCTCTCGGCACCGCCGTGTTCTTCGGAATGCTGGGTGTGACGATCTTCGGTCTGCTGTTCACGCCTGCCTTCTACAGCATGATCCACAGAGTCCGTAGCAGTCCTGCTGTGTCGAGCGCTCTGAATCGACTCCGCATTGGGAGGTCAGCATGATCCGCATTCCTTCAAAGTTGTCCAGGACAGCAGTAGGCACCCTGTTGTTGAGTGCAATGTTGGCAGGCTGCGCCGTCGGCCCTGACTACACACCGCCGACAAACGATATGACGCCGTTTCACAGCACGGCCGCCGCAGCGAATAAAGCAGCACCGGCGCCGTCGCTGGAGAGCTGGTGGCGCGGTTTTAACGACCCGATGCTTGTCAACATCGTCCAGCGCGCACTCGGTCAGAACCTGGACCTGGCGGCATCGATAGCACGCGTGCAACAGGCTCGGGCGGTGGCGAGTAGCGCAGGCGCACAGCTTCTGCCTACGGCGGATTTCAACGCAGCGGCCGGCTATACGCACCAGAGCCTGCGTGGCCCCCTCGGCTCTGTCGCTTCGGGAAGCCCGGGTTTCAAGCGGAACACGCCTTTTTACACGGTTGGTCCTGCTGCTAGCTGGGAAATTGATCTGTTCGGTGGGCTGCGGCGCGGTGCAGCGGCAGCCGAATATGAGGCAGTTGCGGCAGAAGCTGACCATGCTGGCACTCGCGTGATGGTCGCGGCCGACGCAGCCGACGCCTACTTCCAGATCCGCGGCTACCAGGTGCGACTGGCCATTGCCGGAAAGCAGATCGAGACGGATGAACGTCTGCTACGTCTGGTACGTGACCGCTACGATGCTGGCGCAGCACAGGGACGGGAGGTTGCGCAGGCTGACGCGCTGCTGAAGCATGCCTTGGCCTCTGTTCCTCCGTTGCGCATTGGCTTGGAGCAGCAGCTCAATCGACTCGATGTCCTGATGGGCGTTCAGCCTGGTACGTATGCACAGGAACTAGGGGCGGCAAGCGATATTCCGGCTGTCCCCGGCGTGCCTGCGGATGCCGAGCCCCAGGAGGTGTTGCGTCGCCGCCCCGACATCATTGCCGCTGAGCGTCGTCTGGCCGCTTCCAGTGAGCGTATCGGCGCAGCGATCTCCGACTACTACCCCAAAATCTCGCTGTCTGGAGCCCTCGGATTCGACAGTCTGAACGCTGGGAAGCTCTTCACTTCCTCCGCCTTCACTGCGACCGGTGGCGGTGCGCTGCGCTGGAGGCTGTTCGATTTCGGCAAGGTGGACGCAGAGGTGGCTCAGGCACGCGGCGCTAACGCCGAGGCTCTGGCGCTCTATCGCAAGGCTGTGCTTCGCGCTACCGAGGATGTGGAGAACGCGTTCACCACCCTGACGCAGACGGAGATTCATGTGGTCCAGCTTCGGGATGAGGTCCAGGCGCTTCTAAAAGCCCGCGATCTGTCGGAACAAGCCTATCGCGCCGGGTCCATCACGTTGACTGATGTTCTGGACGCCGACCGTCAATTACTGACCGCGCGCGATGAGTTCGATGCAAACCGCGCCAATGCAGCGAGAGCTGCCGTCGGCGTGTTTCGTGCACTCGGCGGTGGGTGGGAGCCTGCACCGACAAATGGAACGAAAGCTAGCTAATCCCCGGGAGGAAAACAGAAGGCGGCATCCGCCGCCACTTCTTCCCCGAAATATTTGGTCCGGCGTCCTGTACGCCGTCAAACTGGAGTCAAACATGTCCAAGATTGTCGATACCTTCCGCAAGCTTCACGCCAATCCAATGCCGCTGATCCTCGCGAACGCGTGGGACGCCGGGACCGCTCGGCTGACTGAGAGTCTGGGCGCAACTGCCGTCGCAACTACCAGTGCAGGCGTCGCATGGTCTCTCGGCTATAGCGATGGGCGCGAGTTGCCCATAGAGGAGACTGTGAACGCGGTGCGGCGCATGCTCCGTGTACTGAGCGTTCCACTGACAATCGACATCGAGAACGGCTACTCCGACAAGCCCAAGGTAGTAGCCGACAATGTGATGCGTCTGGTGGACCTTGGCATCGCAGGCATCAATATTGAAGACGGTACAGATGATCCGTCACTGCTCGCTTCCAAAATCGAGGCGATCTCGAGCGCTGTCGCCAAGGCACGCAGAGACTTGTTTGTGAACACGCGGTCCGACGTTTTCCTAGCCGGACTTGCGTCGAAAGCAAAGCTCGTCGAAGAATCGATCCGCCGCGGAATACTCTATGCAGAAGCCGGTGCAGATGGCTTGTTCTTGCCAGGCATCCTGCAGACTGGCCACATCAGCGAAGTCGCTTATGAGGTCTCCTTGCCCCTGAACGTCATGGCGTGGCCTGGCCTACCGGATGCGGCGGGTCTCGCAAAGCTTGGGGTGCGTCGCCTTAGCGCTGGCTCGGGCATCTCGCAAGTCAGCTTTGGTGTGACCGAGGCGCTTGCCCGCGAATTCCTCAAGAGCGGTCGCTCAGAGGCGCTTTCGCCGAATTCGATGGCCTACGGCAAGCTGCAGGAACTCCTGGGATAACCACTCTCGACGGGGGCGGCCCAGGGTATTCGGCTCTGGGCCAAGATTTTCACGCGCTGGGGACGCAAGCTCGTTCTCTCGAGTGACTATCAATTCGGTTGGCCCATATCTCGCAAATTTGATGGAGACAAGCATGCTGACGCTACGTCCAAACTGCGAGTACTGCAACAAGGATCTGCCGCCTGATTCGGCCGATGCCATGATTTGCAGCTTCGAATGTACGTTCTGCAGAGATTGCGCGGATGGGGTTCTCAACCACAGGTGCCCCAACTGTGGCGGAAATTTTGCACCGCGGCCCATCCGGCCGGTTGAGCTTCTCGAGAAACATCCAGCCTCTACCGAACGCATCTGGAAATTTTCAGGTATGGACGGCCGGTAACAAGCTGATGATTTGCGATGTGGGCTATCGGCAGGTCTCAACGTAAGAGCAGGAATCTCCGGGAGTTAACCGCTCCCTGGTAGCCCCTCAACAAAACTCTACCCATGGTCCCTCTTCCCAGCCTGCGAGTCGTACTCAGCCGACCTATTGGCGGCAGATACTTCGTGACGCTGATACGGAACTCCGGAGTTTCCGACCGCTCTATCGCTTTCGACTCCGAAGCAGAGGCCCTCGCCTACATTGAGCGGGAATACCCAGAATCCGAGATATCGCGCATGGCTGGCGGCAAGCAAGCTTCACGAAGGTCGCGGATCGTGTAACGCAAGATGACTTTCTTCTCACGTAGACCATGGTTTCGGTATCGGCGCACGCCGAAATTAGGCGGACAGCCTTGGGTCGCCAATCGATGGACAATGGCGTATCCCAAGGCATCTCATCGACGACTGCTAGGGCTCTCTTCTGTATCCGCGCTCTGTTTCAGCGAGCGTCTTCGAGTAGCGCAAATAACCTTTCTTCGTCCAGAAGCTGGCGTATCCCATCGTGCTCACCAAATTGCTTGGTAGTGACCCACCATTCTCCATTGGCGCTGAGCGTCAATTGCGCGTCGTACCGCAGCCCCTTGACACCAATGACTCCAGCAGCGCCGATGGCGCGCACATGTAGCGGCACGAACGATACGTGTTTGTCTTTAAACTTCAGTGTGTACGATTTCGTTAAGACGTTTTCCTGGTCGCAGAGGGTGCGAGCATCTGACACACCTAACTGGATCCTTCCCTCGAGCCAAGTGCTAATAAGCTGGCCGAGTTGCTCAACAGCATTCTGGAAACTTCGTACCGCGTCTTCGCCTGTCACTTCGATGCGATCATGATTCTCAAGACTTTGGAAGAAACGTTCCTTTGCGCTGCTCATGTAGGTCTCCTACCGCGATGTGCGAGTGGGTATTGGGACGGCCATCATATTGTGCCGCGATACCTATTCGCAGGCTGCGAACACAGTATTCACTTTTCTTGACCATTCTTGGGCTGCTACTTGTGCTGGAGCGTCCCGAAGGCCGGAGAGGCCGTTGACCTACGCTCGGCAGCCGCGGCAGCCGCGTCGGGATCGCTTGCAGCAATGGCGTCATAGATAACTTTGTATTCCTGCTAAACGGCCGCTGCCAGGTCTGCGTGATTCGCTTTCGAGTCGCGACGCCCAGCAAACAACACCGGTACTTCTGAGACACTCCGGCCTTGCAGGTTCATCCGAAAATCGGCACAATCTCCACGAATCAATTGAATCGTAGAATTCGTTCGGCCCCCATGGGAGGGGTTATGGAACGACAGGTAATCGATTCTCGCCGGCGTATGCTGCTCTCCGGCGGACTCCTATTGTGCACCGCGCCATTTGCGGGTTGCGCTACACAGGGCAGAGACTCTGAGAGCTTAGACATCGGCGATTGTCGGCTGCTTCAAGGGCTCTTGTATCGTTGTCAGCAGATCCATCTCTTTTGTTCTCCCGTTCAGCTATGCGTCGGCGCAGACCAGTGCAAGTGCACGGGTGGCCGGACACCAGCGCGCCGGATAAATCAGCGATACCATGACACCCGCTGGCAAGCCCGCCTTTCAAGAAGCAGTGTGCTGACTTTGCGTTCCGTAACTGCACTGGCCGCCCACTCAACACTCAATGCCTTCGGAGGCAATCGACATGTACTACGCCGCTATTCAACAGGCTACCCAAAGCGTCGAAAATCTCTACACGCTACTCGACAAGGCCGAGCAGTATGCGCAAGCGCAGAAGTTTGACGTGTCCGAGCTGATGACAAGTCGCCTGGCTCCGGACATGCAGCCCTTCATATATCAAGTGCAAAGCGCGTGCGACTACCTCAAGGGTGCCGCAGCATGGCTGTCGGGCCAGACGCCTCCTAAGCACGAGGACACCGAACAAACCATCGACGAAGTCCGCGTGCGCATTCGCAAGACCGTTGAATTTTGCAGAAGCGTGACAGCTCACCAATACCAGCACGCGGTGGAGCGGCATGTCAGGCTATCCTGGGCTCCTGGAAAATACCTCGAGGGTCAGGACTATCTCCTCCAGATGACCATCCCGAATCTCTACTTTCACCTCACTGTCGCTTATGCAATCTTGCGCCACCGGGGCGTTGACGTGGGCAAGATGGATTTCCTGGGTCCCTTGTCCTTCATCGACGGTTGACCTGCGCCAATGGCTGCACGACGTTCAGGGGAAAATGCCCAACTGCGCCTGGCTATTCGTCCCACCCTGCACCTTCCAGCGACAGCAACGTCTGCTTTGCGGTCCATCAAGGTCAGGAGGATTGGTCCGCGCTCAGTGAGCACGTCTTCGTCACGGGGAAGAGCACTGTATTGCCGCCTAGCTAGCAACCCCTCGTCGATAAGCTTGGCCAGTCTCCGAACCAGCATGTTGGGCGAGATGCCTGGCCTCTTCTGAAATTCATCGAAGCGCGTAGCGCCGTAGAATGCCTCGCGCAGCAGCAGCAAGGAGACGAGGTATCGCCGATCCTTTCGACCGCACGTGCGACCGGCCACGTCGCTTGATTGTCTGATGCTCTCTTCGAGGATGCCGGCCCGCACGGTCGCTAGGCAGGGCATGCGCGAAGATAGCGCTCCAGCTCTTCGATATAGTCATCCACCAGGCCGAGGCTTCGCAGAGCGTCAGCCAGAGCGGTCACGTATTCGGCGTTGCTGCCAAACGGGCCTGACGCCCTGGCGATGGACGGACCTATTGTTTCTATGGTGGCATCCTGCTCGTAAATTGAGTGAGCGCTATTTGCAACGAACAAGATGGCGTCCGCCGTCGTTCCGTCAGCAAAATCCACGCGCGCCCAAGTTGGCACATAGGCGCCCACGACCATCTCCCTCGTCCAAATGATGGCCAATTCCTGCAAGAGGTCCTCTTCTTCGACGTGGAATGCAACTCCGCTCGTGGTGCCACTAGGTTCCACCCAACATTCGCCCGATGCACTCTGGCTGAGCCCTGCCATAGCTCATCCGTAGACAGAAGCTTCGGTGCCAGCCTGATACGGTTGCAACTCGTGTTGCGTCAAAGCGGATAAGGGGATTCCAGATCAGCGACCCATATGCAAAGAGCCACACTCCATCGCCGCCGGTACGGCCATCTAGCGCCTTATGCAACGAGGCGAGGAGCTCCTTCTCCGTCCATACGATGTCGCCGCGCGTGTCCGAGTAAGCCTGGACATAACTACCGCTGCTGAGCAACTCTCTGGTCAACATATGAATTACATGTCTTCGAAACTGATTCAGCGTCCTTCAGGACGGTCGCTCCAATCCGGCCACCCATGTTACTGCGGCAGAACACCCGAATTGGATGCGCCAACCGAAACTCAGTATTCGGAAAAACCGATCATTCAGTTTTGGGAGAAAATGGTTATTGCTGCGACTGCAACTGCAAGCTCGATCACGTCCGCGCCGAAGCTCGCCTTATAGCCCGCGTAATCGTCGCACACGAGCTTGCCTTACCAGTCTTTCAGGAAGGCGCGCATGCTCACCCGCACGGCTCGACGCGAAGTCGTAGACAACACCGCGCGCGGACTCATAACTTGTGGGGCAGTTACGCCCATAGATAGGCACGTAATTTCATTCGCAGACGATGGTGCCTTGCTGTGGCGGGCCCGCAGTTCAGAACGCTGCAATTGCCCCACCGAGAGAGTGAGGACCTCGACCCGGGCGATGCGGCTGCATTGGGTCTGCATTCGCAGATGCGGCTTCGTAAAGTCCCAGCGGCGACTCAAGGATACCTGGCTAGACACCGCGAAGGTACACATTGGCGCAGCCTCCCAATTCGAGCGTCGAAGGCCCCTTCTCAATCGTCGTAATCTTCCCGGCCACAGGTCAGCAGCCGGGGCATAACGCAGCGCCTCCTCCGCGAAGCAAAGGCAAGAGCGCTGGATCGTTACTGTTCGTCAGGCAATACGATGTTAAGAATATGGTTTCGATAGATGCTGGGAATCAGCTCGAGCAAGAGCTCCTTACCGAGGACATCTGCTTCTCGAATTGCCTCTGTAAGCAGTTCAGGCGTGACTTGCTGCAACGCTGGCATGGATAGTGGAGCGTAGCTAAGGTGCCAAGGTTCTGGGTACATCCCTCCCTTGTAGTGCTTGTAGGGCCTAAAGAAGCCATGCTTAGCCGCATTTTCATCGAGCCAGTGATGCAAAGCCGAGAACATCCCTCCAGGCGCAACCTCTTCCGGTAGGAGTTTCGGTACGTAGCCAGGAGGCATCACTTCGCCATCAACTACGTCAATCTCCGTTCCCCATTGATGCCGGCTTCCTCCCGGAACAGCAGACCAATTGAGAATGCAGTCGATGACTTCCGACGGCAAAAGCGCGCTGAAATCGCGCACGTTGCCGTGCATGTCGTAAAGCGGCTTCTGGCCGCTGAACTTTTTATTCCAGATACGCAACTGAGTGCGGAAGTCCCGGAAGCTGCTATATGGAAGTAAATCAATGCCAGCACGTCCCGCGTCTGCACGCATGTCGAGAAACGCCGTAACGGCTTCGGACTGCGCAGCAAATCGAGGGGTGGAGCACTGGACGACATGGGTCCGAGCTCGGCCGGTCAGCTCCAATTCATTGAGCATTCGCACCATATTCAGCCATCATATTTAGAGGCGACAAGCACAAGTCTGGACGCCCGGACGCAGCTGCTGTGCCTCGGGGCCCGCCATCCGCCGACGCAGGCTATGCAGCATCCGAAGATGCGTCGCTGTACCACGAGGTTTATGACGAAACGTTGCACAGGCTCATCGCTTTGATTCAGCGTAGTGCAACGCGCTTGCACGATTCCTTGCTGCGGCTTGGTCTTCGATACGCGCACATCCAAAATCTCGAGCTCCACGCGCAAGACGTCATGAGGCCGCACCGGACGCGGCCATTGGAACTCCTCTATACCTGCGCCGATGAAGCCTCCCGCGGGACGGAACTCTCCGCCCGCAAGCAATCGCATAGTCAACGCGGCGGTGTGCCATCCGTTGGCAGATAATCCGCGAAAGATGGAATCGCGTGGCCGCTATCTCATCCATATGGAAGGGCTGCGGGTCAAACTCGGCCGCGAATGTCTTGATCCGGTTTGCATCGAGCTGATGCAAACCAGTCCGGTAGTGTTGGCCAGCTGCCAGGTCTTCGAGGTAATGAATCGCCATGTCTAAGTCTCTCTCTGCTTTGTCGGTACGTGCATAGAGACCTCCAGCAACGCCGTCCTGGCTGCCCTGATTTAGAGCTAACGTTCGAGACGCTGGCAGCTCCGCGCGTCGTACAGCCATCCACCATTCCGGCTGCTGCGTACAGGCCGTAGGCGGCTTACGGCGGCAGAATGTATGCATTAGATGCGTTAATTGGAACTCAGTGTTTGGTAAACCCGTCATTTCATGTCCGCCGTTCCTCTCATTGCCACAGGTCGACCGCCCAGCACATCGGCGGCGAGCTAGAATGCTTCTGCAGACAGCCCCAAAGACCACCAATACGCAGCTGAAGCTCGGCATCAGCGACAGCAGGCTGCCGATAACGGAGCATCCGCAACGTGGCGAAAAGAAACCGAGGCGACTTTACGCAGGCGACCGTGCTGCGGATAGCAAAGCGCGCGGGATGGCTTTGCTCATTTCCGAATTGTCACAAGCCTACTGTCGGCGCGACCGCCGATGACGACGATAAATTCATCAGCATCGGCACCTCAGCCCACATTTGTGCAGCAGCATCCGGCGGACCCCGCTAGACGCGGCCATGTCCCCCGAGGAACGCTAGTCCGTGGCGAACGGCATTTGGATGTGCCGCGATCACGGTAAGGCGATTGACTCAACCGATTCAGAATTTACCGTCGAGACTCTGCTTTTGTGGAAGAAGCAGGCCGAGGATGAATCCAGGCGGCGCGTTCTGGAGGGTGAAGTCGTCCGGCAAGTCCCAGAAGTCAAATTGTCCGATTTGGCCGAGCGACTCAAGGCTGCCGCGCTTGCTGACCCGAAGGTCTTTCGTAGAACCGCGAAGTGGCCGAGCACCTCCATCGCACTCACCCTCAAAGTCGAGGGCTTCGAAGAATCTGTCACGACGAGCTAGGTCTGCGGCGTGCGGGTGATGGTACTAGTTGCTTTTACATTCGCAACGCGAGACCAGGCACCCAGGGTGTCGCCGCTCGAGTCGGTTGGCTCTTGAAGTGGCGCGTGAGTGGGCTCAATAAGGCTGAAGTGGCAAAGATCGCATGGAGTCTGGCTGAGGTCATTGCTTCACATGTGCGGCATCTCAATTACGACTGGATGGTCCACCGCAAGCGAGAAGACAGCGGGCCGCTAAGCGCCGACCCGGAAATGATCCGCCGACTGCCCCGCATTGACGGCCCGCTGCAACCAGGCCGGCATCTCGCCCTGCCCGTCCCATTTCTGCCCTTCGGCGTTGCGGTAGATGCGCGTCGGCGCGGGTGCCGCCGGCGGCGCGTTCTCGGCAAAGCAGCCGGCTGCCTGCAGGTCGGTCAAGGTCAGGCCGTGCCTGGCCATCTGGACACGGATCCACACCGTGGCTGCGGCGCGCTCGATCTCAAGAGACATAGGTATAACGTTTTGGGAGTCGGAAAAGTGCAACGATTTGGGGGCGCACGATCATTCACTCTTGCCGGCATCCCACACCGCCCGCATCGCCTCCATGCGTCGCGCCGCCTCGGTGGTCACGTAGCGCGTGGTGGTATCGAGCGAGGCGTGTCCGGCAATCTGCTGCACCATCTTGAGCGGCGCCCCGGCGGCCAGCGCTTGGGAAATACGGGTGTGGAGGCTGCCAGTGCGTGCTGGCGGCGTGCAGCCGCTTGCCGCACCCGCCACCAAATGCTACCCGCCGCTGTTGCGGATCAGTTCGATGTCTGCCATATCGCGCGTAACCGCCGCCTGGGCCTTCTCCAGGTCGGTCGCCACCCAAACGCCAGCGACGATGCGCTCCGTTAGCGAGTTGATGCCGGCCTCTTTTGTTCGGATCAAATCCTCTCTCCTGGGTATCCGAAACACGGTGGCTCCGAAACGTACCGGTTGGCTGGCGACATACATCTCATCGAAATCCATGTCGCCCACCGACGTGAGGATATCGATGTCGGGCGCCATCTCATTCGGGAGCGCCACCCGCGTACCGGACTTGTGGAGCCGGTCCAGCAGACTTTCCGAACTCGCACCGGCTAGGCCACGTAGGACTGCGTGAACCTGGTTCGGTGTGAATCCAGTAGTGCTCATCCAAACATCCAAGTCATGTGTCGGTCTGAGAATACCAAGTCCCTGCATCGCCTTCCCGCCGATAACCACGTAGCGTGCGCCCGCTTGGTTCATGGCGAGAATGAAGCGGCGCTGCACCTTCGTCATGAGGCCAAGTCTGGTCAAGGGGGCATTCTTCATTGGGCCTTCCCTTCGTGGAAGAATCGCTTCATCGCCGCCATGCGCCGGGCATCCTCGGTAGTGATGTATCGGGTAGTTGTGTCGAGCGAAGCGTGGCCGGCGTTCTGCTGGACAATTTCCAGCGGCGCACCGGCCGCGAGCGCGTGGGAAATATGCGTGTGCCGCATCCAGTGGGTGCTGGCGGCGCGCAGGCGCGCCGCGCCGCGCGCATCCACCAGGTCCAGCTCGCTGGCGCAGGCCTGGAAGAAGCGCTTGATCTGCCGGTACAGCGTGGTGGCGGCCAGCGCGGCTTGCGCGCCGGCGCGATCGGCCTTGGCCCACGGCGCCCGCTCGGCCTGGTCGGTGGCGTGGCCCAGCAACGCGACGCCGCCCGCGATCCGGTTCGCCGCCGGGTCCGCGGCAAAGCCCCGCGCCACCAGGTACCGTCCCAGCGCCTCGATCGCCGCCTCCGGCACCGGCACCCGACGCGGCTTGTTGCCCTTGCCGAGCACGGTCAGCCACCAGCCCTCCTCCCGCGCCTTGGCGCCGCCGCCTTTGGCACCGGGCAGGCTCACCCATTCGAGGTCGTCGGTGGTGACCGACACCACCTCGGACAGGCGCAGACCGGTGGCGTACAGCAGCGGCAGCGCCACCTGCAGGCGTTGGTTGGCCGAGCTTGGCGGCAGCCGCGCGAGGCAGCCGGACACGAAGGCCCATTGCTCCTCGGTCAGGCTGCGGCCCGTGTCCATCTTCGGCTTGACGCTCTTTGGCACATGGATGCCCTGCCACGGGTTGCCGGCCAGGTAGTTCTTGTCGTTGAGGTAGCGGTAGAGATTGGTCAGTATCCGCACCGCCAGGGCTTGCGCCGCTAGCGACAACGGCCCCTCGAAGGGGCGCCAGACCGGGCTCCAGCGCTCGCGCGAGCGCGGCGCGCACCAGTCCGCCGGGGGCGCCGCGAGGAAGTCACGGTAGGCCAGGCAATCGTCGGTGTCCATCGAGGACAACGGCTTGGCGCGCACCACGAGCGCCCACAGCAGGAAGCGCTCGGCTTCCCGGCGGTAGCCCCGCTGGGTGTGCGACAGGTAGTGCAGCCAGTCCAGCGGACCCGGCAGCGTGGCCAGGTCGCGGCGGCGCTCGCGCAGCCGTGCCACCTGCTCGGGCGGCAGGCCGGCCTTGGAGCGCAGCCAGGACAGCACCGCCTCATAGTCGTTGTGGGCGCCGATCAGGCAGCGCGCTTGCGGCAGGCGGTAGGCGCCGGCGCGGCCATCCAGCTCGGCCGGCAGGATCAGCTTGTCGAGGGGCACCAGCGCGCCCGCGCGGGATCCGCGCGGCACCACCGCCGCGAGCTCGTGCGCATAGCGCTGGCGGCGCGGCACCGCCACGTGGGCGCCGATGCCCTTGCCGAGCGTTTCGGCATGGGTGCGCAGGAAGGCCTCGACCGCGCGGGCCTTGCCGGCCCCGATCGCCGGCAGGCTGCGCGCCCAGCCGCTGCCCAGGCTGTTGATGCGGTCGATCAGGTCGGAGAGCGTGGCCACGCCCGCCGCCTCCAGCCGCGTGGCCAGAGTGTCGGCTAGCCACGCGCGGCAGGCGTCGCCGGCCAGCACCGGCTGCGCGTACTTGCCCTCCAGCCAGTCGACCGCATCCAGCTGCCGGCGCATTAGTGCGGCGCGCTTCGCCTCCCGCTCGAGCGCCCGGCCGAAGCGGGTGCGGTACGCCTCCTGCTGCTCGGCCTGGGAGAAGCCGTCGAGGCCGGCTTCGGCGGCGAAGTCTTCCAGCGACGGCAGGCCCTCGCCCGGGCGCCCGATCTGGCGGAAGTCGACCCGCACCAGCCGGGCCATGCCATAGCGCTCCGCGCGGCCGGCGGCGGCGGCCAGCTCGCCGCGCAGCCAGGCCGTGACACGGCGCACCTTGGGGTGACCAGCAAAGCTCCGTGCGGCGCGGTCCTGCGCCGGCAGTTCGTCGTCCACCCCGCCCGGGCCGCGGGCGGCAAGCTCGGCTTCCGCCTCGATCTCGCCCTCGTCCAGCAGGTAGCGTTCCCACATCGGACGGGCATGCAGGCCCTGGATGATGGCGCGCAGGAAGCCAAAGTGGCCGCGGTGCAGATGGCGTCGCGTGACCGTGCGCCGGCGGCGACGGGGCGCGGCGGCTGGCGGCGCCACAGTGACGGAATCGGTAGGCAACGAGGCAGCCGGGATGGTCGTGGTCATGGTGATGGTGCCGTCAAGTCGCCGCAGCCTGCCAGACCCAGCCGGTGCCTACCAAAAATAGCGGGGTGGCGCGGAGGAAGCCAGTCGCGAACGCCGCCACGCAGAGATTGGCCACCGCTCGATCGCGCGGCCACACCACCACTTCCGCACCGGCCACAGTCCCGGAGTGGTGCTTGGCATTGTGGGCACGGACAGGAAACGCGGGAAAGTCGGCATGTCCGGGATAGCGGCACGCGCGCGCGGGGTCCCGGTAATAGAGGCTATCGCTGAAGGCGTGGTAATGGTGTCCCTGGATCAGCCAGACCACCTCGACGCCGGAAGCGTGGTAGCGCAGCGACCGGCGCTCGTACTCCTCCAGCGTCTGCGGCGACAGCTGCACCTCAAAGGCCACCTTCCGGCCCTCGCCCTCGGCCAGCACATCGGCTTCCCATGCCTCGCCCGAGGGCGAAGTCCCACCCTGCTCCGGCGCAGCCCGGTAGCCGGCCGCGCGCAGCCCCCGCACGAGCTCGGCCTTGATCTCCAGATGCATGGGCGACTCCGGCTGATAATTTGGATCGCGCCCGCCCGGCGGGTGCGCGAAGAACTGCAGCCCGCGAATGCTGCGTTTGAGCACCGCGGGCTGGCGGTTGCCCTTCATCACCAGCGTGCCGACGGGCAGGCGGCGCAGCGCAGCCCACGCGTCCGGCGAACAGGAAATGGAATCGATCGGCTCGCCGGTCAGCGTGTGGATAGCGGTCAAGGGCATGGTCGTGGCGGTCTTGGCGACGGAGGAAGGCAGCAGCGCGGCGCGATCTCAGCGCGACGCGCGCTTGGCGAACGCCTGCAGTTCCATGAGCCTGGCTTCCGAGAGCCGGACTTCGCAGCGCAGCCGGTCCGAGGGCGCCATGGTGCGTTTGGCCCCATCGTCGGCGTGCATGGCCCGGGCAAGGTCGGCCTCACTCTCGCATTGCGCCTGGCGGTAGGAGGTCCAGGCGGCCTGCGCGGACGCGAGCAGCTCGCGCCGGCGCGGGTCGGCCGCCTGGCGCAGCGCTGCCAATGCGTTGGCCTGCTGCTGATCTAGGTCACTGCGGGTTGTGGCAAGGCAAGCGGCATCGAAGCGCCACAGCGCGTCCGTCTGACAATCCGGGACCGCGCTGGCGGCCAGCGCAATGGCCGGCGGCAAGACGGCGGCAATGGCCGCAACGGCGAATCGGGCGGGCAGGAAGCGCATGGTCGCGGGCTCCATAAGGTTGCGTGCGGTCGCGTGACCCGGACCGGGGCAGCCACCGCCCCGGCCAAGGCGGGTGACCAAGGTGGGCAAGGCCTAGCGGGCGATGTGCGCCATTGTAGCGCGAGACGCGGTCATGCGTACCTTATTTTCGCAGTGCATGATTATTAAGGTAATCATGCACTGGGAAAAACGTAAAAACGGGTGCCGCCCGGGCCCAAGCGCCGTTCGCACACCTGAAGTCCGACTGCCGATGCGGACGCCCAGGCGGGCTGGGCGCGGCAGATCTGGTCCGACCGCCACCAGCGCCTTCACCCTGCCGGGCGGCAGCCACGTGTTGCCCACCGAGGGACGGCTCGTGGCCAACGAACTGCCCGGGCCCGACGGGCGGAAGCGGTTCCGATCCCACCCTGGTGCCGGGGTGTTTCCCGACGCCCTCCACCGACGCCCTCCCCCTGGCACTCTGGGGTCGATGACGGCCCGCGTGTCGAGTGTCAAGCCAAGCCACACCAGGATGGCGGTGCGCCGGCGATCGACGGGTGGGCGTCCAGCGCGCCAACCTGCACCACGTCTGCCGGCTATTCGACCTGCCAGCTGCCGAGGCCGCGCTCGCGGTGTCGTTTTATGACGACTCCCGCGGCGACGTGGAGTCAGCATTGCAACCTCAACTGGAGCGAGCCCTCGACGAACTTGATGGGCGCCGCGCCGAGCTGGGATTGGGACCCTTACGGAGGCGTGACGTCGTCTGCACAGGCTTCGGAGCGTCGTGCGACCAGACGGCACCCGATGAGAAGTGACGATGTATTGCCAGCACGAGGTGCTTCGGACGGTACTAATGGGTATCGTCGGAACCGCGATGGACGGCGCCCGGAGCGTCTTGAAATGCCCCGGGGCGAGCCGGGCCAGCAGAGGGTTCGACTGCAGGTGGCCGATGGCGTCGGCCTGATGGTGCGGCAACCCCGTTGAAGTTCGGGTCGGGTGAGCGGTGGCCAGCCCCGCCAAGCGGCCGATCCCACAAGGGCCGATCTATCTGACGATGGTGATCCAGTTCTCCAACGTGCCGTCGTTGGGCAATGAGACGGAGAAGGCCGTGGCAGGAGATGCAGTGCCGCCCCTCTCAATCTGCAAAACGGCAAAGCTGTTGCCGTGCCCATCCAGTTCGAGCTCTCCGACTATTCACTTGGTGGCCGGGCCTTCAACGGCCGGGTTAGGACGGCGACAGAGACTAGCGAACCACGGGCCTCAGCGAGGCAAACCGCAAGGCTTCGACGATGTAGCCACCCTCTTCGCTCTGGAGATTGTGACGAGGACGGCCCTAGAAAGCCAAAACCCCGCTTGCGCGGGGTTCTGACTCTAATTACGGAGGCACGTCCGGAATCCCGGACCACCCCCGTCTCATAGGGGATTATACCCGATTATCAAGTACCCGCTCTCGCATTTCTATGGTGAGTGTTGAGTGCCGGTATCATGGCACCCACGCTTCCCTCGTCGCCCTATCGATGCAGAATCACCTAACAGCGCCGCGCCTGGCCACGGTTCAACGCTTCTTCGACAGCCGGTCGAGCACCGATCTCATGGGCAGCTACAGCTGGTGTCAAGCGGTCGCTGCCGCCCTACTGCCCATTCTCGGTGACTTCGAGGTGTCGCTGCGCAATGCGTTGCATCGCAGCCTTTCTCAATTCTACGCCTCGACGGATTCCGCACCCTGGATGTTGCCGATCTCCGGGCCCGTTCACGCCGGTGCGCCAGTCCCGAAAACGCCACATTCGATGTCTTCGATCGACAAGAAAGAGATCGAGAAGATCATCGACCGTCGGTCCAAGCGGGGGCGCGCCGTTGGCCACGACGACATTGTTGCCGCACTGTCGTTCGGTTTCTGGGAACAGCTTGTGAACGGCTTAGGTCGAGCAAGTCACCCCAACGGACTGCAGGCAAGAGCGCTGTCACTGGCCTTTCCAGCTGCGCCGGCGGGCACGATCTACGCTTCTCAGCAGTTTCGCGAACGTATCGTCCGGCTGCTCCGGGCAGTGCGTGACGTCCGCAACCGGATCGGGCATCACGACGCGATCTGGGCCATCCCTGAATTCGATATGCAGGGCTATCCGGGCTTCATCCCCCGCCGGCCGCGCCACACGTTAATCAGCACCCGATTGTTCGCGTCGCGCATCGCCTGGCTGGCGTCCTGGATCGATCCTGCCGTCGGCAACCACATTCAACGCTCTGATCATTGGGATTGTCTGCAGCGGCTTCTGTCACGCCATGCGCTTGCCACATACCGCCGGCGCGGTGGCCGCGCCGGGAGCTACGACTCGGTGATCGAAGGCAGCGATACGCTCGGTCACATTGGTACGTTCCATTTCTGAACTGGCCCAGCCCAAGTTTGGAGCACGGAGTGTGTCGCTCAAAGCCAAGTTGTTCCGGCGATACGCGCCCTGGTGAGCGATACCCGCCCTTCCCTGCCAGCCGTTGATCGGCAGGGCGTGCGTTGATCGACACGGGCAGCCGGAGCCACATTCAATACGGATTTTCAGTATATAACTTTCCACATTTCCAGGCACAGTCCTGCGCATACATTGCTGCTGATAGCGGCACCAAGCGGCTGCGGTGGAGCCTGCGATCTGTGCGCTCAAGGTTCTGCAGCCCTGGGCAAATTGGCGCTAGCTCGACTACGGGCGGACTGACCGAGACTGCAGTCCAAGGCGGCTGTGCGGCTGGCGTTCATACCGTCCTCAGCGGGAACACGCGGGATCGCCCTAGCTGGGCGGCTGCCAGGTGCTCGTCGGTTGACGAAGTCTCCTTGGTGATTCGGGCCAACGGCGTGACCTCAGCGCTGCCACAGGCACGTGCCCTCGAACACCTGGAAGTTATGCTCATCCGCTCCAAGTTGCGCCATAGGCCCGAGAAGAAACACGCCCGATAGGCGCAGCTGCTTTTCCTGAATCAGGCAGGCCAGGTCCGCCAGAACGGTTTTGACTTGGATTTCCGTGGAAACGAGCCGGCCCGGCCGGTCGTTTCTTCGTAGAAGACTGTTGGTGCATGGGGGGTACGTCTCAGATCGGCGCTAGGTCCATGGAGCCGGCTGCCGGCGACGGACCTCCAGGATCGCGCACTAGGCCCCTTCGCAAGGCGATCCTTGTCAGCGGGAAGCATTGAAAGTGCGCTATCGCTCACGTGTTATGGAACCACTACCGGCTCGCTGCGGCACCCGTCTGCTAGGCCGAGGCGTTGGATGGCCACGTCCGCGTAGGCCGTTCTGCCAACGCCCTTCAGGTTGGCCGCAGACGGATATTGGGGAGACTACATTCGCGCTTCCATCATCTCCCATGGAGCCGCGGCGCTTGGGCATGTTGGCGCTAGCCTGAGTACTGGCGGACTTACCACTTGCCACATGGCGAGCAGCGACCGTCTTGAGGAATTCGTTGCAAGGCATGAGCGGTCCGCCCGATCACACAATCTGTATTCCTGGTTTGCTAGCCACGATGCTTTAAAGGTTGGCGTCCCTGGGCTCCGACTCTTCACATGGGAGGAACGTCATAATCTAGCCCATAGCCCCCGAGATTCGGAAAATGCTTGGTCGCCGCCCTTGCTTGCTGGGCTTGTGAACTGGTGCTGGGGGGATTCACCGGAAGTCCAAAGGCCCACGGTTGTCACGTAACAACCGTCAACACGCACAGGGCTCGTGCGCATCGCCGAAACGATACGAAGCAACGGCACGAGCAATTCAGAACGAGAACGTCCATTCAAATCGACGGCTTGATGCGCAAACAGATGCAAACCGATAGTGCCCGGATAACTAAACGCACGGATCGCCGACTTCAGAGATTGTTGCAAATCGGATTTGATGTGGAGTCCACTGCCCAAGGCCGGTTGTTACGTGACAACTACCCAAAGGCGGCCCGCCCAGCCGGGCGTGAGCAAGTCGATGGATGAGCGTCACAGTTGTTACGTGACAACCACAGCCCATCTGTAACACTACTTGCCTGTAAAAAATGTGACGCATAAAATTCCGAGAATATTCCAGGAGCAAGTATGCCCGCATTCACAATAGCAGTTGCGAACCAAAAGGGCGGCGTCGGGAAGACGACGCTTAGTCTAAATTTGGCCTCGGCTTTTCAGGCTGGTGGCAGCGAAGTGGCACTAGTGGATGCGGACCCACAGAACACGTCACTGCGGTGGGCTACGAGCGGCGCGGAGCCTCTCCAAGTTTCGGTCACGAGCCTAGCTCCCGCTGGCGAAAAAATAGGTAACGAGATCAGGAAGCTCCAAAGCAAATATGATCTCATCCTGGTGGACTGCCCGGGCAATCTGGAAGACCCGAGGACGCCCGAAGTACTCAAGGTTGCTGATTTCTGTCTGATCCCCATGGGGCCCTCGCCTGCGGACCTTTTCAGCACTATGGCCATGATTCGGGAAGTAGCAAACGTCCAGCGCCGAGTGAATCCAGAGTTAGCATCCGCATTGATGCTCAACAACATCAACGGCAAGACTCGAATGCGAGAGGAGATCATGACCCTTCTCCGCGAACAGGACGTAGGAACTTACCTTCTAGCCAGCCAGATCGCGCAACGGGAGATCTATCGACAGATCTTCGCACTTGGCACCACAGCTCACGAGTGCAAGCGCTATATGCGCGGCGTCAAGGAGGCTAGGGCTGAGATTGAAGGTCTCGCCTTAGAACTCTCGCAGTACATCGCTCAATCGCGCGAAAAAAAGGTTGTAAATGAATAAGGAAAATAATCAAAAGAAGGCGAAGCCCGCTGGCAGCCTGTCGCTCGCTGCTGGCCTCCTGAAGGGCTTGAACAACGAACGGGCCGCCTTGGATCAGCGCACCCAACCAGAGGAGAAAGCGCAAACGCTTCCAAGCCCGCGACCTTCCGCGGCACCCGAGCCAATAGCCGCCATTGCGATCCCCGTGTCCACGGCGACAGCCAATGGCAATCGCTTTCAGATTTCCATTGCAGATTGCATCTCGAATCCATACAACCCGCGTGAGTTCTATCCTGAATCCAAGGTACAGGAACTTGCCCTGACACTGCAGCGTGATGGACAGATTGAGGCGATCAAGGTCACCCAATTGCCGCAATACCCGGGCAAGTACGTTCTAATCGACGGGGAACGACGTCTTCGAGCAAAGCGCTCTTTGGGAGAGAAGTTCATTGATGCCGAGCTGCGATCAGACACAACGCCTGCCGAACTCTATTCAATCGCCTATCGAGCTAACAATGACCACGAGCGCCAAACCATCTTTGATGATGCAATTGCTTGGCGGCGCGTCCTCGAGGAAAAGGTCTTCGTGGAACAAAACGCGCTAGCGGAGAGGGTCGGTCGGGATAAGGCGTATGTCAGCAAGGTACTGTCGCTGAACGCATTGCCGCGGCCGATACTTGAGCGCATGGCGGAGTTTGCAGATAGGGTAGGGCTCCAGGCCGCTTATTTCATCAAACTGATTTTTGACAAAGCTGGCGAAGAACAAGCGACACGAAACCTATCTGCCGTAATTGATGGTAAGCGAACCGTAAGACAACTCGAGCTCGCCGTGAGGGATCTTACGACACCAAGCTCGTCCGGCAAGAAGGAGCGAGCCCGCTATCATCAACGATATGACTTCAAAACCGACGGCCAATCTTTTGGTCAATTGAAAACGTTTCCTGATGGGCGGATCAATCTTGAGCTTGTGGAGATTCCCACCACTCTACAGGAGGCACTTGCCGATAAGCTAAAGGAAATCGTCGAGTCGTACACCAAAGCGAAGCCATCGGCGTCTACATGAGTACCTGAGTATTCCCACCGCTAGTGCAGTGTTCCATTCTGTTTGGAACTTAAGCGGCGGTTGGCGCGAATGACTTTCTGCAAGATGTCGCGAGCGC